>NZ_JBEPAA010000114.1:0-18006 GCF_040298365.1 Kitasatospora sp. NPDC001603 | reverse complement strand
TTCGGCGCTGCGCGGCGCCTTTGGCGCCGGTACTGCCCCGGCCTTCGGCCGGGGGCTCCCGGCTTCGCCGGGAGCTGGCCCGCGCTGCGCGCGGGGAGCGGGCCGGCTGCGCCGGCCGGATCGGGCTACGCCCGATCGTCGGGGGTTGGCGGGTGCTGCGCGCGGGGGTTGTGGTGGGTCAACTCCGCGCTTCGCTGCGGAGTTGGGCGGGTGTCAGGGTCGGGCCTGCGGGCCCTTGGCGGGGGCTGGGTGGGGGTTCGGGCTTCGCCCGCGCTCGCCGGGTGGGCGGGTGGGCGCTTCGCGCCTTGGAGGTAGGTTGGTGAGGGGCGGTCAGGGGGCGGGGTCACTCGTTGGGGTGGTATGGGGGCGGGCTTCGCCCATTTCAGTGCATCAAAGACAGCAGCCAGCTAGACTCTGGATTGCGGGACAGGCACCGTCGCCCTCGACCTTGCAAGATCGGCCGGATTCTGCGCCTCGCTAAAAGGCTCCGGATGTGACTCCAGAATGGATGGTGAATACTGTGATCGTGCGAGACGCTGACGGTATTGAGCTGCCGGACCCCGAAAAGGCGGCGCCGGTCGATCTGTGGCGGGTGCTGCGGATGTTCCCGGGCATCGCCGACGACATGGAGCAGGAACCGCACAGCTTCGCCGTCGCCGGGCCCCTTCTGATCGCCCAGTACGAGCGGCTCTCCGAGCTCAGCCAGTGGGTGACTACCTGCGTCCATGCCCTGCACGACAAGCTGGCCGACGACCTGCACAACGGTCGGGGTCCCTGGGTGCCCGAAGACTGAGAAACCACCACGGGAAACAGGATAACTCCGAGTTCTGGACTTCCCGAAAAGGCCATGTCGGCTCTCTTGCTGCATCGCATGAATTCTGTGAAAGGGAGGCAGTAATTATGGCGAAGAAAATGCGCCTGAACCAGGAAGAGGCGTGCGATGCTTCAGTACGACTTCTGACGCCTCCGGCGTCGGGTCTGCTGCCGCCGGAGGGGCTGCGGTGCCAGATCCGGGCGGCGACGGGCTCGGGGAAGTCGCTCACGGCCGTGCACGTCGCCGGGCGGCTGCGTTCGGAGCGGACGCTGGTGCTGGTGCCGTCCCTGCCGCTGCTGGAGCAGACGGTGGAGGTCTGGCGGCGCGAGGGGCACGGCGGGCGGATGGTGGGGCTCTGCTCCCTCAAGGGCAGCGAGCAGCCCGGGATCCCGTGCACCACCGATCCGGCCGAGCTGATCCGCTGGACGGCCGGCCCCGAGCGGGTGACCGTCTTCGCCACCTACGCGAGCCTGGGCCTGGGGCACCTGGAGAAGGCGCAGCAGGTGGACTTGGAGCCGTTTTCGCTCGCGGTGGTGGATGAGGCGCACCGGGTCAGTGGTCAGGCTGGGAAGCCGTGGGCGGCGATCCTGGACAACACCCGGATCGTCTGTGACCGCCGGCTGTTCATGACGGCCACCCCCCGGTTGTGGGCGGTCAGGGAGCGGGACCGGGAGCGGGCTGCGGCGGCCGGGATGGAGTCGGCCGAGCTGATCGCGAGCATGGATGACGAGAGCCTGTCCGGCTTCGGGCCGATCGCGCACGACTACCCGCTCGGGCAGGCGATCTCGGACGGGGTGATCGCGCCGTATCGGATCGTCTGCGTCGACGTCTCCGACCCGGCCCTCCAGGGCCTGGAGCAGCGTGGTGCGAGCGAGATGTCGGTGGAGTACCGGGGCGCCCGTCTGGCGGCCCTGCAGACGGCTCTGCTGACCGCCGCAGCCGAGTGGGACCTCGCGCGGGTCCTGTCGTTCCATCACATGGTGGCGGAGGCGCGGGCGCTCAGCACTGGCCTGTCCGAGGTGGCGAAGGTGTTGTGGGAGCAGGATCCTGCTTTGCACCCGGCGCCGGAGCTGATCGGCACGAGCTGGCTGGAGTCCGAGCACACCGTCGCCGAGCGCCGGGCCACGCTCGGGGCGTTCTCCTCGCTGCTCGCCGACGACGGGCTGCGGCTGCTGCGCTACGTGCTCTCCTCCGTGAAGGTCTTGAGCGAGGGGGTGGACACCTTCGATTGCGACTCGGTGTTCTTCGCCGACGTGCGCGGCTCGATGGTCGACCTGGTGCAGGCCGTCGGCCGGGCCCTGCGCATGAAGCCGGGCAGCGGGAAGGTAGCCACCATCGTGGTGCCAGTCATCCTGGGGCCCGGGGAGAGCGGGGAGCAGCTGCTGTCGTCGCGGGCGTTCGACGGGCTGGCGAAGCTGCTGATGGCGCTGCGCTCGCACGACGCGGCCGCCGTCGAGCACCTGGCCCTGCCGCAGTCCGAGACCCGGCCCCCCAGGGAGCCCAGGCACGCCGGCGACCCGGACGAGCGGCGGTCCGTCCAGGCCGGGGAGCGGCTGCTCCAGTTCTCCACGCAGCGCGACCCCGCGGTGATCGCCGCGTTCGTCCGCACCCGGGTCCTGGAGCCGGAGCGGGAGGAGTTCCGGCGGGGCCTGGAGGAGCTGCTCGCGTACAAGACGGCGTTCGGGGACGTGAAGGTGCCCTACGCCTACCGGGCGCCGTCGGGGCACCGGCTCGGGGCGTGGGTGGCCGACCAGCGCCGCTACAAGGCCGCCGGGGTGCTGGACGCGGAGCGGGTGAAGGAGCTGGACGGGCTCGGGATGGTGTGGTCGGCGTTCGACTCGGCCTTCACCGACAACCTGGTCACGGTCGTCGGCTACGCCGCCGAACACGGCCACGCCTGCCCGCCGGCCGACGCGGTGTGGGGCGGGCGCCCGGTCGGGACCATCATGAAGAACCTGCGCACCGCCCAACGCCGCACCGAGGCGCTCCAGCGCCGAGCGGAAGCGGGCGAGAGCGGGCTGGACTGGACCGGAGCGCTGTCCGCCGACCGCAAGGCCGCCCTCGACGAGATCGACCCGGGGTGGTGCCCGTCCTGGCCGGTGGACTGGCGGCGGTGCTTCATCCTCGCCCGGCGCCACCTCCAGGACGGCGGGACGCTCGCCGGTGCCGAGCCGGGCAGCATCGTCGTCCAGGGCGAAGACCTCGCCGGATGGGCCCGCGCCCAACAGGCCAGCTGGGACAAGCTCGTCCCGGCGCAGCAGTGGGCGCTGGAGCACGTCTTCGGACTCGAGCCCCTCGCGCCGGAGGAGAAGCCGGCCCCGAAGGTGAGCCACGCGGAGAAGGAGCAGCGCAACCTCGCCGCCGCCGCCCAGTACCGGGAGCGGGAAGGGCACCTGAACGTGCCGCGCAAGCACAAGGAGACCCTGCTCCTCGCCGACGGCACCACCGCCGAGATCAGCCTCGGCCTGTTCATCGCCAACAGCCGCAGCCGCCGCGCCGCCATCCCCGCCGCCCGCGCCGCCCGCCTCACCGAACTCGGCATGCGCTGGGAGTAGCCGGAGACGGACCGGTGACGGGTACCGGTCCGTCGCGCCCCAACAGCACGCAGGGGTGGGCGACCACGGGGTCTCGGAAGCGCCCGTAGCCCGCGCTGTGGAGCCGTGACCGGCGAGGCAGGCCAGGGACGTGCCCGACCGTGGTCCACGGGTCGTCTCACCGCGTTGCGCACAACGGAGTCGCCCGGCCGAGCTGAGGGTGGGTTAGACTGGCAGGTGCCGGTGCGTCGAGTGCCGGCCGCGTACCGCTCCGGTTATACGGAACTGCACCTCGCAGGGTTGGACCTGCTAGGTGAAGGGCGGCTGGCACCTTCGGGACCGACCAGTGGCTCGCCTAGTTTCGTGGAACGCCGGTCGGCATGGTGACGTACCGGACCGTGAGCCGGTGGGGAGCCGTGACGACGCCCGCCGCCCTTTGGACGGCGCGCAGTGGAGTCCTTGGCCCGATGCCAGGGGCAGCAGGTTCAGCCTGCGGCGCGCCAGTCCCCGAAGGGCTTTTTTCATGAGTATCGACGCGTTCGAGAACGACAGTCTGCCCCCGCTGCTGCGCCGTCCCGACGAGGTGCCGGACCCGGCGCCGGTCACGCAGTTGCGCGGCTTCCGCAAGACCCTGCTCGACAACCCGGTGAACTCGCTGGACGAGGACGCGGCCAACATCGTCACCGGCGGTGCGGTGGACCCCGTGCTGCTGCGCAAGCTGGTCGAAGCGGCCGGCGAGACCGCTGACGCCGGGCTGCTGATGGCCAAGCCGGTCGTCGGCGGCACCCTGTACGCCATCCCGCCGCACCGGCGGTTCACCGACCTGGACGTGCTGCCCGACTTCCTCAACCAGCGGTGGGTGCACAAGCTGCACACCGCGATGGACGACAAGCAGGAGAACAACGCCCCGGTCGTCTACAGGACCTTCATCGACGAGGCCACCGGGCAGCCGAGGGCGCTGTTCGTGGTACGGGTCGCGGACCGTCAGGCCCTGGCCGACGCGGTCACCGAGAGCATGCGCCAGACCTACGGGGCCCAGGGCCAGCGAAACGTCTACACCGAGAGCGTGCTGCAGCACGGCATCAAGGAGCCGATGACGCTGTTCCTGGTCCGGGTCATCTACGGCGACGGCGTCGAGGAAACCTACACCGTCGCCGGCGACGGCAACAGCCGGCTCGTCAGCATGTGGCTGGCGCGCACCGGCGGCAACATCGACGAGGCCGCAGCGGCGTGCGTAGCCGCCGTGATCGGCCCGGTGGACCGCCCCGGCCCGCGCCGGCCCGCCGACCAGCGCTCGGCCCGCGCAAAGGTGACCGAGATGGCCGCCCGCGTACGCCGTGGCCTGGCCGAGAGGGTCCTCACCGAGGCGACCCGCCGCGAGGGCCACACCCTGACCTTCCCGGCCATCGTGGTGGTCGGCGCCGTCGCGGAGGACGGCACCCCGCTGCCCGACCTGGTCGCCGCCCGCGACGACCTGGTGGCCAACCTGCACGTCCACGTCACCCCTTGGGACGACGGCGCGCAGAACACCCAGGGCATGCAGCGCGTCTACCGGCACGCCCAGCGCGAGCACTTGATCGACGACAACACCTACACGGTGCTGCTCGGCGAGGTCGGCCCGGCCACAATGCACAAGCTTCTCGGCCTGCCGCCGCATCGCCTGTGGTCGGTGGCCCTGCACCAGCAGTGCATGCTCGCCGGGCAGGCGGAGAGGATGAACCGGCTGCTCAAGCAGGAGTTCGGCATCGGCAGGGCCGACCGCCAGAAGGTGAGCGAGAAGATCGCACCGATGGCGCTGTCCGCCTACCGCAGCTCTCCGGCCATCGACCAGTACGCCCGCGCCCTCGGCAACGGCGGCACCATTACCGACACGGTGTGGAAGCGGAACTGGACGCTGACCTGCGGCACCGACGCGCTGAAGGTCCTCGACGACATCCTCGAGCGGGCGCTACTGGGCGAGACCAATGCGGTGGCCGAGCTGACCGTGCTCGGCGGCACCGCCGCGATCGTCTCCGGCTTCATCACCCGCGACCGCGGCTCCAAGCTCGCCGCGGCCCGCGAGCTGCGCACCGCACCGCTGCGGCACACCCCCAACGCCCTGCTGGCGGTGTTGGCAGGTACCCAAGGCGGGCTGCGGATGCTCCACTCCATCGCCTACGCGCACGTCGCGGCCGACCCCAGCATCCTGCCCAAGCAGTTCCACACCGCCGAGCGGGAGATCGACGGTGTGGTGGTGCGGGATGGCGAGCCGGTCATCGACAAGGCCGGCGCGGTGGTCTCCATCGACTTCGAGTGGGACCTGGTCTACGCGGCCAGCCCGGTGGAGGCCGAGGCGTCGATCGCCGAGCTGAAGAAGAAGCTCGACGGCAAGGGCCGGGGTGGCACCACGACGGAGACGGAGGATGCGCGTCAGCGCAGGATCCTGGAGAGCTCGATCAAGGCCGCCAGCCGGGCCGCGTTCACGCTCGCCAAGATGACCCAGAGCCACCCGCGTGGCCGCGAGGTGTTCGGCCTCGTCACCAGTGTGGACGCCCTGCGGGTTCAGCTGGGCAACATCACCGAGACCCTCATCAAGTTCGGCCCCGTGGCCGACGTGATGCAGGACCCGGAGGACGAGGTCGAATACGAGTACGAGGTCGAGGACGGTGACGGCGCGTGAGCTCGGTGCCGATCCCCCATCAGATCCGTCGGCGGCTCGCCCCCGCCGTCCGCACCCTGACGCCGCTCCTGGACGCCGGTGCCCTCGCCCGCGCCCACGACCCGGCCTCCGGCCTGGCCTGCCGGGCGACCGTCGAGGCCGCCAAGCGCGAGATCACCGCGCCGCGCGCGGTGTACGTGGCCTGGGACGCCCGGGGCTGGTGCCGCTACGTCGGCAGCGTGAACCGCCGGCACGCGACCGCGGTCGGCGACCGGCTTGCCGAACACCACCAGCACCCGCGGCACGGGCCGGCCCGCAGCCGCGACTGGGTGCTGCTGACCGTCCTGCCGATCCGGGCGGACGCGCCGCACGGGGCCGTCCTCGCCGCCGAGGGATGGGCGGCGAGGCTGCTCGTCCCACTCGACGGCGGCGCGCACCCGGTGATCGATCTGATGCTCCCTCCCGACGCGATAGCCGCGGCGATCCCCACTCCGCACGGCCCCTGACCCCGGTACCGGGCGCGGGCGGGTGGGTAGTCGCTGTCACGACCACCCACCCGCCCGCTCTCTGGCCAGCTGCCCGACGGCGAGGCATGGCGGGGGCAAGCACCCAACCGCACCGAGCCGGGTGAAAGCAGGCCGGAAGTCGATCACACCGAGTCGTCCCGGGCGGCGGGGCGGCCCTTGAGAGAATGAGGGGATGCAGGCGGCGTGACACCACCAGAGCGGGTGAGGGAGGACGGCGCAGTGGCGCTGGATTGGGATCGGATCGGTACAGGGGACAGCGAGGCGCTGCTGCGGCCCCGAGACATCTACGCGGGGTTGGCCAGTCGGCCGTGGCCGTATCTGCGGCATGAGCAGGGCGAGGTGCTGGACAAGTGGTTCGAGTGGCGTGATCACCGTGATGTGGTGATCAAGCAGAACACCGGCGGAGGCAAGACAGCCGTCGGCCTGCTGATCGCACAGAGCACCCTGAACGAGGGCATCGGCAAGGCCGTGTACCTGACGCCGGACAACTACCTCGTCAAGCAGGTCCGCGAGGAGGCGGACCGGCTGGGCGTGGCTACCACGGACGATCCGTACGCCCCGGCGTTCCTTTCTGCCCAGGCCGTGCTGGTGACGAACTACCAGAAGCTGATCAACGGCAAATCGGCCTTCGGCGTGGTGGGGGACGGCAAAGAGCCGATTGATCTGGGTGTCATCGTCGTCGACGACGCGCACGCCGCGTTGACGCGGACCGAGGACCAGTTCCGGCTGCGTGTACCTGTCGGCCACAAGGCCTACGACGAGCTTCTGGAACTGTTCAAGGAGGACCTGCGCCACCAGTCGGCGAACGCCTGGGCAGAGCTAGAGGACAACGACCCCACCGCGTTGGCACCGATCCCGTTCTGGGCATGGGCCGACAAACAGGACGCGGTGCTGAAGATCCTGCGCCCGCACCGGGAGGAGCAGGCCTTCAAGTTCGTATGGCCACTGCTCGCCGAGGTGATGCACCTGTGCACCGCGACGGCGACGTCGGCGGCGATCGAGATCAGGCCCTCGTGTCCGCCGATCGACCGCATCCCTTCTTTCGTGCGGGCCCGCCGCCGGGTCTACCTGACCGCGACGCTCGCCGACGACAGCGCCCTGGTCACCGACTTCGGAGCCGACCCGGCACTCGTGTCCAAGCCCGTCACGCCAGGCAGCGCCTCCGACCTCGGTGAGCGGATGATCCTGGCCCCGGTGGCCCTCAACCCGGACCTGGACGACGAGGCCGTACGTGTGCTGGCCCGCCAGTTCGCCGACGGGGACCAGGACGGCGACGGTGTCGCCGAGACAGAGCCGGTCAACGTCGTCGTGCTGGTGCCCAGCGACCGGGCCGCCGCGAACTGGGCGCCCTATGCCAACCACATCTGGCGGGTCGGTGACCTCGAAGCGGGCGTAAAGACCCTCCAGGCCGGCCACGTGGGTCTGGTGGTACTGGTCAACAAGTACGACGGCGTCAACCTCCCGGCCGGCGCCTGCCGTCTGCTGATTCTCGACGGAGTTCCCCGGCCCCTGGACGGGGTGGAACGGCGCGAGGCCGTCGCGCTGGCCGACAGTACCGTCCGCCTAGCCAGAGAGGTCCAACGGATCGAGCAGGGCATGGGCCGTGGCGTGCGCGACGGCGAGGACTACTGCGCGGTCCTGCTGCTGGGAGCCAAGCTGGCCACCGCCATCCACGAGGCCCGTCACCTGGCGCTGTTCTCCCCCGCGACCCAGGCGCAGCTGCAGCTGAGCCGGGACATCGCTGGCCAGATCGCGGGAGAGGGGCTGAACGCGGTGCGCCAAGCGCTGCGGGCCTGCCTGGGGCGGGTGCCGCAGTGGCGGGAGCGCAGCCGGCGGGCGCTAGCGGAAGTGCGCTATGCCGAGCACGGGACGGTACGGGGCGAGGCCGTGGCGCTGCGAGAGGCGTTCGACCTCGCGGCCACCGGCCGCACTCCGGCTGCGGCGGAGCGGGTGCAGAAGGCAGTCAACGCTCTCGGCAATGGCGAGACGACGCTACGGGGCTGGCTGAGGGAGCAAAAGGCCGTCTATCTGCACCTGACCGATCCTGTGGCCGCCCAGCAGGCCCTAGCCGGGGCGCTGAACGACAACGCGTTCGTCCTGCGTCCCGTCAACGGCGGAGCCCCCGTCCAACTCAAGGCAGCCGCGGTGCAGTCGAGGGCCGCCGCCGAGTTCTTGGCTGCCCAATATCACGACGGCATCGGTCTCAGGCTTGGCGTGCAAGCGCTGTTCGAGGACGTGGTGTGGGGCGAGGAGGAGCGCTCCGATGACGCCGAGCGGGCCTGGCAGCAGCTCGGACTGCACCTCGGGTTCGCCAGCACACGCCCGGAGAAGCTGTACGGCACTGGCCCGGACAACCTGTGGGCGCTCTCGACGACGCGGCAGGCGGTCGTCGAGCTGAAGACGGGATGCACTACCGACACCATCGCGAAGAAGGACATGGACCAGCTCGGCGGCAGCGTCCGCTGGCTCAATGCCCATAACGCGGAGGTGGAGGCCCTGCCGATCATGCTGCACCCCAGCCAGGTCCGCGACACCCGGGCCATCGCAGTGTCGGGCATGCGCGTCGTCACCCCCGCGTTGTTCAAGAAGCTTAAGGAAGCCGTGACGAGCTACGCAGCCGCGCTCGCCAGCAACCCAGACCGCTGGGCGGACGAACAGGCCATCCGTGAACAGCTCGCGCACCACAAGCTGACTGGTGACAGGTTCTTCACCACCTACGCCGACTCTCTGCGCACCTCGTGACCATTGCCGACGTCACCGTCGGGCGGTGGCCTGCCAAGCTCTTCTTGCAGGCCACCGCCAGTCCGCCAGACCACAGGAGGAACCGCGCGGGCCATCTGCGCTTGTGCCCCCACGCCGATAGGGAAGCCGCTGAGGTCCTTCTCGCCGGCGAAGTAACGGCGTGTCTATGAAGGGACCGACCCTGTCCGAGGGGATCAGTTCAGCTCAGGTCGAAGTCGTCGACGTCGTACTCGAAGTCCTCGGCGGTGAAGCCGGCGTACCCGCCGCCGCCGTTGAAGTAGTCGGCGAGGGCCTCGCCGATCACCTCGCGCACGTCTCCCTCGTCCTCGGCGCGGGCCAGGGCAGCGGCCTGTTCGCCGGAGAGGGTGAGGTGGATGTCGCGGGCCCGGACGGCGTCCGAGCCCTGGATCTCGAACGTCCGGGTCCGCCCGACCCGGGCAGTGACGCCGGAGACCGCGCCGCGCTGCGCCAGTTGGCGCGCCTTGCGCTCCCGGCCGCGCTCGGTGGTCTGCACCCCGAGCGCGTCCAGACGCAGCTTCTCCTGGTGGTGCTTGGTGGGGTGGCGGCTGCCGTCGATCCAGCGCAGCACGGTGCGGGGCGAGACGCCGTAGGCGGTGGCCATGGCCTTGGTGTTGCCGCCGTACTTGCGCTCGCGTACCTGTCCGGCCTGCGTGGTGGACTGCACCGGCGCCTTCCGGGAGGGGAACAGCGCCTCGCGTACCCGGCCGAACAATCCGCCCGCCATCAGTTGCCGCCTTCGTCATCGCCGTTGCCGGTGCCAGCGCTATCGCCGTTGGTGCCGGTCTGCTCCGGGCCGATCGGGGTGCCGTCGGTGGTGAAATGGTGGACCAGCTTGGAGGGGTGCTCCCGGCGCTCCATCGCCTCGACCACGGCCGCCAAGGGGATCGAGGCCTCGTGCTTGTGGCTGCCCGGGGCGATGCCCAGGCGCAGCGCGCCGGGGACCGGGGTGCCGTCGTCCTTGACCGGAAGGAGTTCCAGGGGGGACGGCTGGTCGGTGGCGTAGAGGTAGGAGTCGACGTTGACGGCGAAGGGGGCGCGGCCGGTGAGCTGGAGGGTCTTGCGCAGGCGGCGGTGGGCGGCGATGCGGGCTGCGGCGATGATGTGGAAGCGGATCTCGGGGCGGTAGGACCAGGCGGCGGCGACCTTCTCCAGCCACGTCTGGTCGTCGAGGTGGCGGGCGGAGTCGGCCCACTTGCCGATGCCGCCCTTGTAGATGTTCTTGTAGAGCCCGGCGAGGACCAGGGCGTCCGCGCGGACCGGGTCGGTGCCGGTGTCCTTGTGGACGGCGTAGGCGGCGAGGAACTCCTCGGGGGCCTGGCCGTCGACCAGGCCGAGGTCGGCGTAGGCGCGCTTGTAGCCGCCCCGCACGTGGCCGGTCCACTCCTTGAGCAGCGGGACGGTGTGGGCGGACAGGTACGCCTGGGTGATGGTCGCCGGGTCGAAGCCGTAGGTGGTGGCCATGTAGGCGACGGTCGGGGTGGCGTACCAGCCGGGCCCGGTCGGCGGGCGGCCGTGGAAGGTCGCCGGGTGCGGCAGCAGCTCGTCGACCGCCGTGGTGGTGAAGTCGCACCACCACAGGCCGGCGGTCTTGCCGCCGCCCCAGTCCGGGTTCTTCACGTGCTCCAGCGGGCCGGCGGGCAGGCGCAGGGAGTCGGTGACCGAGAGGTAGGAGGCGCAGACGTCGACCGCGACCACCCACGGGCGCACGGACTCCTCGGCGGTGAGCTCGCGGGCCCACCACTTGTAGTCCTCCTCCTCGCACACCGCCTCACCCTTGCCGAGGAGCTCGCGGGTCAGCGGGTGCCGGGCCCCGGCCGCAGGCGGCACACACAAGTCCCCCGTCGGGAGCGCGCCCTCGCGCAGGTGCGAGGACCACTCCCCCGTCGCCGGGTCCTTCACCCACTCCACCCGCGGGCGCACCGCCTCCAGCAGGGCCATCCCGGTGGTGGCGGTCGTCGCGCCAGGGGCGACACCGAGGTCGGCGGTGAAGGCCCGGAAGCGGCGGGCGAACGTCGCCCCGTCGACGGCGCTGTCGGGCGCGGTGGCCAGCAGCAGGGCGAGGGCGCTGGTGGCCTGCTGGCGGGCGTCGCCCTGCCCGAGCCACGGCGCCACGACGACCCGCACCGACGTCTTCTGCCCGCCGGGTGAACCCGCGCGGCGGAAGGCGTGGAAGGTCGGCCCGACGTACTCGGAGACCTCCATCCCGACCGCGGTCGCGGCCTTCGCCAGCTTCGCCTGCAGCGAGGCCAGAGCCTTCTCCGTGCCAGGGAGGGCGGCAGGCAGACCGAGCTGCTTGAGCGCGCCGGCGGTCAGGCAGACCGTGCCGTCACCGCCCCGCCCGGACGGGTGCGTCCGCTCGATGCGCAGCGGAAGGCCGGTGCCCAGCCACGCGAACCAGTCGCCCAGCTTCATCCCGGCCGGGCCCGGGAAGCCCGGGACGTCCAGCGCCCAGGTGCCATCCGGCGCGGCGTGCAGCGCGACCATCGGCCACCACCTCGCCGCCGTCGGCGCAGCGGGAGCGGCCGGGCGCGCCGCAGCGGTGCGGGCCGGGGTGCGGGGGGCGGCCGGACGCCGCTCTCCCCTGGCCGCGGGAGCCGGGGACGTCGGCCGGGGCGGGGCGGCGGCGGCCTGGACGGGAGCAGCAGCGGGCGCGGGAACAGCCGGCCCGGCCGGGGCGGGGGCCAGCGCGCTGGTGGCGGGGGCTGGCTGCTCGGCCTGGGGAGCGGCAGGTGTGGAAGCCGGGGCAGCAGAAGTGGCGGGTCGGCAGAAGCCCCCCAGGTGCATCGGACGGCCCTGGGCCCGGTAGACGGAAGGCTGGCCGCACTGCACGCACGGCGCCGCCGGGCCCATCACGAGCGAGCCGTCCTGGTTCTGGTCCAGCATCACCTGCTGCGGCGCCGGGGCCGGCTGCCCGGACGAGGCCGGGTCCTGCACTGGGGCGGGCGCGGGGGCGGCCTGGTGCTCGGACGCGGGGAAGCGCGCGGCCAGACCGTCCAGGAGGCGGGCGTAGGCCGGGGTGATGTCCGGGCCCGGCACGGCGCTGCCGTCCTCCCAGCCCTGGACCAGGGCCGAGTTCACCCGCAGGGCAGCGGCGATCTGCGCCGGGGTGAGCCCGGCCGCCAGGCGCAGCCGCTTGCGCTCCGCCGGGACCGGCAGGCCGGTGCTCACGGCGGCGAGCAGCTCGTCGACGGAGTTGAACAGCTCGTCGGACATCGGGGTGTTCTCCTCAGCGTCCGTTGGGTCGGGTCGGGTCGAGGCGGGGGTCGCCGAACAGGGCGTCGAAGACCGGCTCGGTGACGCAGCCGATCACGTTCTGGTCCGCGTCGCGCAGGGTGTAGCCGGCGGTGCGGCCGAGGTCGGCCACCGCGATCGGGACCTGCGGGCGGTAGTAGAAGGTGAGCTCGCGGCCGTCGAACTCCGCCAGGTCCATCGCCTCGTTCGGCGTGGGCGTGGCCGGCAGGGTGAACGACGACAGGCCGGCCACGTCCGGCTCGGCGGCCAGGTGGAGGACGCCGTCGTCGGTGGTGCGGAACGCGGACACGAGGTTCACTCCGCCGCTGCGGCGGTCCCGCGGCAGCCCGTGGCCCTCCAGCACCCGGCCGAGCTGGGACGGCGCCATCGCGGCCGCAATGCCCAGCGCGCGCCGGTTGGAGTAGCCGCCGGTCGCGTCCGCACGGGACATCGCCAGCTCCTTCACCACCGTCAGGTGCTGGGTGACGCGGCTGATCCGCGCGACCAGGAAGGTCAGGTCGTCGAAGGTGGCGGCCAGCGGCGGCTCCACCAAGCGTGCCCCGCGCAGCGCCGCAAGCAGCGCGCGCCCCAGGTCATCGGGTACCTCGACCCGCTCGCCGCCGATGCTGATCCTCACGGTTCGACCCCCAAATAGTAGAACTTAACCAAATACTACGCCCGTCCAATCTGTGAACTCAGGGAAAAGCGCCACCACAGCGTGCGCCCCCAGGGCCCGCTCCAGGGCTGCCGCCGAGCCCGCGTGTCCAACGTTCGGGGCGGCACGTTGGCAGGGCGTGACGAAGAGCGCCTCCGTCTCCGTACCAGCCGCGTGCCGGCGCGGGCTGGGACTGGGGCTGGGCCGTCCTCGACGTCCACCGCGTCGAGTGGTGGGCCATGGCCGGGAACACCGGGTCACGTGCCGTCGCCGGAAACTCGGCTTCACCGTTGAAGGGACTTTGCGCAACCGCGGCCTTGCCAATGATGGCTTGCCGCACGACTGGTGGACGGGCGGCCTGCTGAGACCCTGATGCTCGGGTCGGCGCCAGGCCGGCTTGGCCGGATCTTCTGCCGGGCACCCGTTCGGCCGGCACCCTCAAGATCGTAACGACAACGGCCACCTGCACGCCCCTGACAGCCCCGTTCGTTCAGTACAGGGCCGCTTGTTCCGAGGCTCTCAGCGGGCGCGGGAGAACTGTTTCGCCGGTGAGGGCCTCGTGCAGGCGGGGGGCCAGCGAGGTGTTGCGCGGGGTTGTCGGGCGTTTGATCGCCATGGCGAGTGCGTCTTCGTCGCCGACGAGGACGAGCATGCGGCGGGCGCGGGTGACGGCGGTGTAGAGCAGGTTGCGTCGCAGGAGCAGGTAGGCGGGGCCCGCGGTGGTGAGAGGCACGATGACGAAGGGGTACTCGCTGCCCTGGGCACGGTGGACGGTGATGGCGTAGGCGTGGAGGAGTTCGTCGAGTTCGTCGAACCCGTACAGCACGGTGGTGTCATCGTCGAGGGTGACGTGGAGACGGCGTTCCCTGTCGTCGATCGCGGCGACCGTTCCGGTGGAGCCGTTGAGGACGCCCTTGCGGGGGTCGTTGCGTACGGCGATGACGCGGTCGCCGCGACGGAAGGGGCGTCCGTCGCCCCAGTGCTGGGGCTGGCCGTCGACGTGGGGGTTGAGGGCGGCCTGGAGGGCGAGGCCGAGTTCGTGGGTGCCCGCCGGACCTTTGGTCGTGGGGGCGAGGATCTGGATGTCGGCGGGGGTGATGCCGAACGCGGTGGGCAGGCGGCGGGTGGCGATGTCCAGGACGGTGGCAGGGATGTTCCGCGGGTCCGGGACCTTGATGAACCAGAAGTCCTCGGTGCTGTGGACGTCCTGGCCAGCCTTGATGCGGTGGGCGTTGCGGGTGATCGCGCTGTCCACGCCCTGCCGGAAGACCTCGGTCAGTTCGGTGCGCGCAATCGCGGAGACGGCGAGGAGGTCGCGGAGCACCTGGCCCGCGCCGACGCTCGGAAGCTGGTGGACGTCGCCGACCAGGAGCAGGTGGGTACCGGGTGTGAGCTTGCCGAGCAGCCGGTCGAACAGGGCGAGGTCGAGCATGGAGGCCTCGTCGACGACGATGAGGTCGGCCTCCAGCGGGTCGTGGGCGTCGAACAGACTGACCGGCCCGTCGTCCTCGTCGCGGGGTTTGCCGATCAGCCGGTGGATGGTGGTGGCGGGGCGGCCCGTGAGTTCGGCCAGGCGCTTGGCCGCGCGGCCGGTGGGCGCGGCCAGGGCGACCTGGCCGCCGGCCGCTTCCACGACGTCGACGATGGTCCGCACAGTGAACGACTTCCCGCAGCCCGGTCCGCCGGTCAGCACGGAGACCGGTTCGCCGAGCGCCATCCTGACCGCGCTCTCCTGTGCCGGTGCCAGATGCTGTTCCCGGTCCCCGAGTGGGAGCGGTGCGGTGTGCCACTCCCCCATCCCTGCCAGGCGCGTTCCGGTGACACGCAGCCGGGCGAGTCGGGAGGCGACGGAGGCTTCCGCGGCGTGCAGGTGCGGGGAGAAGGCGGCCGGGCGGTGGTGGTCGCCGTAGGGCAGGGGTTGGACGATGACGCGGCGTTCGGCGCGCAGTGCGTCGAGTTGGGCGGGGAGAAGGTCGGTGAGGGTGCCGTCGCCGAGGTTCGTGGTGGTGCGGGTGTAGAGCTGGCGCTCGTAGAGGAAGCAGTGGCCTTCCTTGAGAGCGGCTTCGTCGAGGGTGTGGAGAAGGGCGGCTCGGAGGCGGTGGGGGCCGCGTTCGGGCAGGCCGAGCCAGAGAGCGAGTCTGTCGGCGAGTTTGAAGCCGATGCGGTAGACCTCGGTGAGGCGGTAGGGGTTGTCCTGGATGATCTCCAGCACGTCCGCGACGTCGTGGGCTTCCTGGCGTTCGACGCGGAAGTGGCGGGCGATGCGGGGTGCGTGGGTGGCGGAGATGCCGGCGCTCTGGAGGAGGACCATCAGCTGGCGGATCTCCTGGTGGAGCTGCCAGGACGCGATGATCTCCGCGCAGCGGGCCGGGCCGATGAGGTGGACTTCCCGAAGTCGATTGGGAGCGGTGTCGATGATCTGGAGGGTGTCCTCCTTGAATTCGTCGACGATGGCGTCGGCGAGTCTGGGGCCGATGCCTTTGACGAGTCCGGAGGCCAGGTATTTGCGGATGGCGTGGAGGGTGGAGGGCTCGGTGTAGTGGCAGTCCCTGGTGTGGAACTGTGTTCCGTGGATGGGGTGTTGGGTGGTGTTTCCGGTGAGGTGGAGGGTTTCGCCGGGTTGGACGCCGAGAAGTGCTTCGCCTTTGAATGCTGGTGCCGTCTTCCAGGCCGAGCCGCAGGGTGGTGTGGCCGTTGCTGTTGACGTACAGGATCCGTTCGACGATTCCGTTGACCGTCTGCGGCTGGTCGCTCATCGGGTCGGTTCCTCTGCTGGCCGGCCTTGGGTGGCGTGTGTTGTGACTGGACGTTAGCGCTGTCGGGGGCGTACGGAGCGGGTGCCTGCGCGTCGGCCGGGGTTACTCATGCTGTGGTCCCGGCCGTCTCCCGCGGGGGTTGTGGTGTCGGTGGTGTGCTCTGTCCGTCAGCCGGAGAGTGTCTGCCGGGCGCGGCCCGCTTGGATGTGGGCTGCGCAGCGGGCGGTGTGGCCGGGCGGGAAGTCGGTTTCGGTGAGCCATTGGCCGTGACCGGCGGAGGCGGTGGGGACGAGCCAGACCGCGGTGTCGAGGAGGAGAGCCTTCAGGCAGGTGTCGCCTGTTTCGCCGGTGGGGTTGAAGTCTTCGTGGAAGGCGATGACGAGGCCGGGTTCCTCGTCGAGGAGCATCGCCAGGTGGCGCTCGGCGGTGGTGGTGTGCCAGGTGTGGGGGCGGCGGGCGCGGTCGGCGTCCCATGCTGTGGGGTAGCAGCGGTGGCGCCAGGCGGGCAGGGCGTGTTGGGTGCACCATCGGTGGGCCGCGCGGTCGGCGCCAGTGGCCGCACCTTCGATGATGACGAGGCGGGTGTCGTGGCGGGTGGCGAGGCGGTCGAGGACGGTGTGGATGGTGTCGGGCCAGGGCCAGCGGCGGCTTCCGCACACCAGGACGCGGGAGTCATGCATCGGCGCCTCCGCCGTGGTGCATGTCGGGCAGCGTGGGGTGGATGTGCCGGTGGTGGACGGCAGGGTCGAAGAGCTCCCACTGCGGGGGAAGGAGGTCGGCTGCGTGGCCGGTCCGGTGCAGGGTGCAGTGCTGGTCCCTCCAGCGGACCTGTTCGCTGGAGGGCAGGTCGCCGAGGTGGTAGACGGTCATGACCGTGGGTGCGGTGGGAGTGTCCTGGACCGGCAGGAGGATCCATCGGCCGCCGGCCGGGGTGGGAGCGTCGACGAGGTGGTGGCAGCGGCGCCGGCGCCGGGTCTGGGCGACGCACCGGATGGTGCGCAGGGGGCCCGGGGCGAGGTAGTCGGTGTGGAGGAGGCGGACGACAGGGCGGTCGGGGCCGGCCTGCGCCTGGTGAAGGTCATCGGCTGTGCCGGGCGGGAGCATCAGGCCCAGATCGATCAGGCTCCGCGTACGGAGGGCGAGGGTGCGGCGCAGCCCGTCGAGGGTGTCCGCCGGGGGGCTTGGGCTGGTGACGGGGCACAGGTCCGCGTGAGGGATGCGGCACCACGGCGAGCCGGTGCCGGTGGGGTAGGCGATGCCGTGGGCGATGTACCAGCGCAGCTGCGGGGGAACGCGGGCGGCGGGTAGTTCCGCGGGGTGGAGGGGGATGTAGCCGCCGTCGACGCGGTGGCACCACTCGATGGCGTTGCCGCAGTGGCGGCAGGTGTCCATGAGTGCTGAACGCGGGGTCTTGGTGGGGCTGTTCGGGTCGATGCGCAGGGCTCTGCTGGTCTGCGGCCCACGGCGGGAGCCGTCCCAGCGGAGTCCGGGCACGAAGGAGGGGGGTGTCATGGGCGTGAAGATCACATGCGATCTGCCGTGCCCTGGTGGCGGACAGCGCCGAGGCCCCCCGATGGTGGATGTCTTCTCGCAGGGGCGGCCATCGACTGGGCTGGCGTTCGAATGGTGGTGCTCGTTCGAGTGGCGCCTCGGCCACCAGTCAGTCGACCTGCCGACCGGGGGCGGGCGGGGTGCGGCCGTCACACAGGGGCGCCGTGAGGCCGGCGAGGGAGACGTCGAAGGCGTGGGCGAGGGCGTGCCAGGTTGCGAGGGTTCCGATGGTGCGGCCGGCCTCGATCTCGATGAGGGTACGGCGCGACAGGCCGCTGTGGGCGGCGAGTTGGTCGTAGCTCCAGGCGCAGCGCGGTGAGGTTGGGTTCGGGGGGCGGGGTGATCACTGTGCTATCGCACGGTGCAGAGCCCTGCCCTGTCAGTGCAGACCTCTGCCCTATTTGCTCCAGTTCCGGCCGCAAGTCGCAGGGCAGACGCCTGCACTAGGAGCTGTTCAAGGTTCGGATCATGTGGTTGAGGTCAGGGACTTCAACCACATGATCGATCCGCGTAGATGGAGGCCGGCCGTGTAGCTTT
>NZ_JBEPAA010000113.1:0-18513 GCF_040298365.1 Kitasatospora sp. NPDC001603 | reverse complement strand
CTTGCGCCCCCGCCCCGCCCGGGCCCCGGGCCCCGCGGGCCCCCCCCCGTCCCCCGGCCACGGCGAAGGCCGCGAGGCGGAGAACCACCTCGCGGCCTTCGCACCGCATCACTGCGCTCACCCGATCGGAGGCTCTGCCTCCATCCGGGCCCTCGGCTCACCCGTTCGGCGCGGCTCCGGTCCGGTGGACCAGCGGTCCTCGTGCACCGGGATCAGGCCGAGCCCCCACCCGCCGGCCGCGAGCAGCCCCAGCGCGGCCCCGTCGGCGGGTTGGCCCCTGAGCACCAGCCAGCCGGCGAGAGCGCCCGCCGACATCGGCAGGAGCCTGCGCAGACGCCGGGGAACCAGCTGCCCCAGCCGTATTCGGGCCTCGGCGAACGTCGTAGCTGCCTTCCGCACGACCGGCCTCCTTCGCTCGCCCCGGGCACCAGGCGCCCGGGCGTCGAGGCCAGGTCAGGCGGCGACCACGTCCATCGCGGCGGCCTTGGGCGAGAGGTTCGCCCGGTCGTTGCCGGGGGCGGGCAGCGGTACCGGTTCGAGCACCGGCCTCAGCAGTTCACCTTCGGAGAGGCTGGACATCGCCGCAAGTTCGGCGAGCGACAGTTCGTCACTGACCTCGCGCATGACCTCGGACATTCGAACGTCGAGGGCGTCGCAGATCGCGGAGAGCAGCTCCGAGGAGGCCTCCTTCTGTCCCCGCTCGACCTCGGAGAGGTAACCGAGCGAAACCCTGGCTGCTGCCGACACCTCGCGAAGTGTGCGGCCCTGGCGCTGGCGCTGCCGACGCAGTACATCGCCCAGTAGGCGACGGAGCAGGATCATCGGTGCCTCCCTCCTCGGACTGCGGATCGAGATGTCACGCCCCCACCGTACCGCCTTGCCCGCTTCGCGTGCGGGGACCATGGTCGTGTTCACTCTGGGCTGCAAGGCTGTCCCCTCCCCTGTTTCGGTGTCGCACCCCGGCCTGCGGGCACCTCGTCGTACCCTCCGTGCGGCACCGGGTCACCGCCGCGCCACTCGTTCGCCACCTGGTTTCTGCCCCAGGACCTCCGATGTAACACGATCCTCCGTCGACCTCATCCCCGTACGCCAGTTCGGCAGATCTCGGTTCGGTGGAGATCTGCGCCGACGGACCGGTCCGGACACCGGGGGCGGAGCCTTCGACGGTGCGGCCGGGCGGCGGGCACCGAGGGTGAGCAGCTGGTCAGTGCGTGGACGCACCGGACGGGAGCCGCCCGACGAGCAGCTCCAGAGCGGCGGTCACCGCTCCGTGACGGATTGTGGCACGGTCCCCCGACAGTCGCGGCGAACTGACCCGACTTCCCCCCGGACCGGCCAGTGCGAGGTGTACCGTGCCCACCGGCTGTCCGTCCTGCGGATCCGGGCCGGCCACTCCGGTGGTCGCGAGCCCGTACGTGGCCCCCAGCAGCCGGCGCACGCCCTCGGCCATCTGCCGGGCCACCAGCGGGTGGACCGGCCCGTGCACGGCCAGCAGCCCCTCGTCGACGCCGAGCACCGAGGCCTTCAGCTCGGTCGCGTACGCGGTGACCGAGCCGCGGAAGGTCGCGGACGCCCCGGGGACGTCGACCAGCGCGGCGGCCAGCAGCCCGCCGGTGAGCGACTCGGCGACCGCCAGCGTGGCGCCCTCCCCGCGCAGTGCGGCGTGCGCCTTCAGCGCCGCCGCCTCGTAGTCGGCTCCGACGTCGCCCGCTCCGGAGTTGTCCACTCCGACGTTGTCCGCTCCGAACCCCACCCCGTCCGCCTCCCTCACCGGCCGGCGCGCTCCGCGGCCAGCCCCTCACGGCGCAGGCGCAGCGCCTGCCCGACGTAGTCCAGCGCCGTCCCGACGGTGAGCAGCACCGCGAGCGCCATCAGCACGGCCCGCGCGGTGGCCAGCCAGCCGGTCAGCTCCAGGACGTACATGCCCACCGCGATGCCCTGGGTGAGCGTCTTCAGCTTGCCGCCCCGGCTGGCCGGGATGACCCCGTACCGGATCACCCAGAACCGCATCACGGTGATGCCCAGCTCGCGGGCCAGGATGACGACGGTGACCCACCACGGCAGGTCGCCCAGCACCGAGAGGCCGATCAGCGCCGAGCCCATGATCGCCTTGTCGGCGATCGGGTCGGCGATCTTCCCGAAGTCGGTGACCAGGCCCTTGCGGCGGGCCAGCTCGCCGTCGAACAGGTCGGTGATCATCGCGACCGCGAACGAGGCCCAGGCCACCGCGCGCCACTTGGGGTCGTGGCCGTCGTCGGCGAAGAGCAGCGCCACGAAGACCGGCACCAGCAGCAGCCGGAGCATCGTGAGCATGTTCGCGATGTTCCAGATTCCCGGCGCCGGCGGGGCCGCGGCCGCCGGTCTGCCCGGGTGAGCCGCGGCCGGAGCGCCGGGCCCCTTGGTCATTCCCCGGCTCCCGGGGCCTGGCCGACCCGGACCTGCTCCAGCGCCTCGGCGATCAGGTCGACGCCCTCGCTGGCGACCACGCGGGCCCGGTAGAACCGGCCGACCTGCGGGTCGGCCACCCCGGTGAGCGTAGTGAGGCCGTCCGTCTCGGGGGCCTGGTGGGCGGCGCGGCCCTCGACCAGGTCGCCGTCGACCGACTCGATCAGCACCTCGACCTCGGTCCCGATCCGCTGCTCGGCCCGCTGGGCGGTCATCTCCTCGGCGAGCCTGGAGAGCCGGTTCAGCCGGTCCGCCACCACGTCCTCGGGCAGCTTGCCGTCGAAGGTCGCCGCCTCGGTGCCGTCCTCGTCCGAGTAGCCGAAGACGCCGATCGCGTCGAGGCCCGCGTGCGTGACGAACCGCTCCAGCTCGGCGAAGTCCTCCTCGGTCTCACCGGGGAAGCCGACGATGAAGTTGGAGCGGGCGCCGGCCTGCGGGGCCTTGCCGCGGATGGTCCCGAGCAGCTGCAGGAACTGGTCGGTGGAGCCGAACCGCCGCATCCGGCGCAGCACCGCGGGCGCCGAGTGCTGGAACGAGAGGTCGAAGTAGGGCACCACGTCGGCGGTGCCGGTCATCGCGTCGATCAGCCCCGGCCGCATCTCGGCGGGCTGCAGGTAGGAGACCCGGACGCGTTCGACGCCCTCGATCGCGGAGATCTCGCCGAGCAGCGTCTCCAGCAGCCGGATGTCGCCGAGGTCCTTGCCGTAGGAGGTGTTGTTCTCGCTGACCAGCACCACCTCGCGGACGCCCTGCGCGGCCAGCCACTGGGCCTCCTGCAGCACGTCGGAGGGGCGGCGCGAGATGAACGAGCCGCGGAAGGCCGGGATGGCGCAGAAGGAGCACCGGCGGTCGCAGCCCGAGGCGAGCTTCACCGAGGCGACCGGGTTGTCGTCCAGCCGCTTGCGCAGGGTGCGCGGGCCGGAGGCCGGGGCGAGGCCCTCGGGCAGGTCCTCGGGGGCCCCGTGGCCCGGCAGGGCGACCTCGGCGGCGGCGGCCTGGCGCTCGACCGGGCTCAGCGGCAGCAGCTTGCGGCGGTCGCGCGGCAGGTGCGGGGCGTGGTGGCCGCCGGACAGGATGGTCTGCAGACGGTCGGAGATGTCGGAGTAGTCGTCGAAACCGAGCACGCCGTCCGCCTCGGGCAGGGCGTCGGCCAGCTCCTTGCCGTACCGCTCGGCCATACAGCCGACTGCGACGACGGCCTGGGTGCGGCCGTGCCCCTTGAGGTCGTTGGCCTCCAGCAGGGCGTCGACGGAGTCCTTCTTGGCGGCCTCGACGAACCCGCAGGTGTTGACGACGGCCACGTCGGCGTCGGAGGCGTCGTCGACCAGCAGCCAGCCGTCGGCCTCCAGTCGCCCGGCGAGTTCCTCGGAGTCCACCTCGTTGCGGGCGCATCCGAGCGTGACAAGGGCGACAGTACGGCGTTCAGGCATAGGGCCAAGATTAACGCGCGGCCTCCGGTGCCGTTCGCCCCGGAGGCCGCGCGCCTCGGATTACCAGATCTTCACCGGGGCGCACGGCCCCTGCCATCAGCCCGCCTGCGGGTCGCCGGGGGTGTACGTGACGTGCACCACCTGGCCGTTCTTCCCGGCCGGACCGAGATCCTTGCCGTTGACGTACACATGCACGGCACCCGCGTTGCCGATCACCAGCTTGATCTGCTTCGGGTCGGTGAAGGTCTGGTCCTGGCCTTCCTCGATGTTGTTCTGGAACAGGGACTTGCCGCTGCCGTCCAGCGCCGAGACCCAGCTGGTGTCCTTCTCGGCGACCAGCTTCACCGTGACCTTGTCGGCCGGGGCGGCCGCGATCGCCGCGGCACTGGGCGCCGGGGCCGGCGGCTGGACGCTCGGTGAGGCGACGGGCGCGACCGAGCCGGTACCGGAACCGCTGGGCAGCGGCGCGCTGGCCGAGCCGGTGGTCGAGCCGCCGGTCTTGCCGCTCACCAGGTTGAAGCCGATCAGGGCGACCACCGCGAAGATCGCGGCCACCATCGCGGCCGTCCAGTTCGGGCGGCCGCGGCCGGGCACCTTGATCGGCCCGCTGTCGATCAGCTGGGTGGGCCGCTTGCCGGCGGGGGCCCCGCCGTGCGCGGCGTCGTACCGGGCGACCAGTGCCTCGCCGTCCACGCCGACCGCCCGGGCGATCGCCCGGATGTGGCCCCGGGCGTAGAAATCGCCACCGCATCGGGCGAAGTCGTCCTCCTCGATGGCATGCACGATCGGCACCCGGACCCGGGTGGCGGTACTCACCTGATCGACCGTGAGTCCGGCGTCGATCCGGGCGACGGACAGCACCCGGCCGATGCTCGGGGCATCGGCCGCGTGGTCCGGCTCGCCGGACAGCTCGGCGGAGGACGGAGCGTTCTCGCGATCGGGGGACTTGCCGATGGTCACGGTGCACGCCTTTCGAGCGGATGGCCACCTGCTGGAGAACAGTCTAGGGGCGGAGGAGGATCGTTTCTCAAGCGGAGCAGGACCGAATGCGCACGCCCATCCGGGCACGGTTCCGATCGTCCACTGACCGACAGTCAGGACGGGGGCCGACGAACCCGGAGGCCGCTCCTGCGCCCTGTGACGCGGTGCACGTTCGATCGGTTCCGCGCACCGCGCCTACCCTCCTCCGAACGAGTGAACACCCGCAAGGGCACGCACCGTCCGGGGCGGCCGGTCAGCCCCGGATGGCGATGAGCACGCCGTCCAGCTCGTCCGGTTTCACCAGGACGTCGCGGGCCTTGGAGCCCTCGCTCGGGCCGACGATCCCGCGCGACTCCATCAGGTCCATCAGCCGGCCCGCCTTGGCGAAACCGACCCGCAGCTTGCGCTGGAGCATCGAGGTGGAGCCGAACTGGGTGGAGACGACCAGCTCGGCGGCCTGGATCAGCAGGTCCAGATCGTCGCCGATCTCCTCGTCGATCTCCTTCTTCGGCCCGCCGCCGACCGTCACGTCGTCCCGGTAGACCGCCGTCAGCTGATCCTTGCAGTGCTGGACGACGGCGGCGATCTCGGCCTCGGTGACGAACGCGCCCTGCATCCGGACGGGCTTGCTCGCGCCCATCGGGAGGAAGAGCGCGTCGCCCTTGCCGATCAGCTTCTCCGCGCCGGGCTGGTCGAGGATGACCCGGGAGTCGGCCATCGCGGAGGTGGCGAAGGCCAGCCGGGACGGCACGTTGGCCTTGATCAGACCGGTGACCACGTCCACCGAGGGCCGCTGGGTGGCCAGCACCAGGTGGATGCCGGCCGCGCGGGCCAGCTGGGTGATCCGGACCACCGAGTCCTCGACGTCGCGCGGGGCGACCATCATCAGGTCGGCCAGCTCGTCGACGATCACCAGCAGGTACGGGTACGGGGTCAGCTCGCGCTCGCTGCCCAGCGGGGCGGTCACCTTGCCGGCCTTCACCGCCGCGTTGAAGTCGTCGACGTGCCGGAAGCCGAACGCGGCCAGGTCGTCGTAGCGCAGGTCCATCTCGCGCACCACCCACTGGAGGGCCTCGGCGGCCTTCTTGGGGTTGGTGATGATCGGCGTGATCAGGTGCGGGATGCCCTCGTACGCGGTCAGCTCGACCCGCTTGGGGTCGACCAGCACCATCCGGACCTCGTCCGGGGTGGCCCGCGCCAGGATCGAGGTGATCAGGCAGTTGATGCAGGACGACTTGCCGGCGCCGGTCGCGCCGGCCACCAGGATGTGCGGCATCTTCGCGAGGTTGGCCATCACGGTGTGGCCCTCGACGTCCTTGCCCATCCCGACCACCATCGGGTGGGTGTCCTCGGCGGCCGTGCGCGAGCGCAGCAGGTCCCCGAGGTTGACCATCTCGCGGTCCCGGTTGGGGATCTCGATGCCGACCGCGGACTTCCCCGGGATCGGGCTGATGATCCGCACGTCCGGGCTGGCCACCGCGTACGCGATGTTCTTGGCGAGCGCGGTGATCCGCTCAACCTTGACGGCCGGGCCCAGCTCGACCTCGTAGCGGGTGACCGTCGGCCCCCGGGTGAAGCCGGTGACCTTGGCGTCCACCTTGAACTCGCCGAAGGTCCCGGTGAGCTGGGCCACCACCTCGTCGTTGAGGGCGCTGCGGGCCTTCGCCGGGCCGCCGCGCTCCAACAGGTCGAGCGGGGGGAGCGCGTAGGTGACGTCGCCGGAGAGCTGGAGCTGCTCCATCCGCACCGGGGCCGGGCCGTGCTCCTCGGGGGCCGCCTGGCCGCCGCTGCGGGCGGGCGGCACGGCGGCCTCCTCCGGCGGGGCGGTGCGGTCCTGCACCTGGTGCATCATGTCCGCCACCGCCGAGGAGGCGGGCACCCCGTAGACCAGCGCGCCGTCCAGGTCCGCGGCGGCCCCGGCGGCGAGGTCGCGGGTGGCGTACGGGTCCACCGGGTCCTCGCCGAACGGGTCCTTCGCGAGCAGGTCGGGGACGCCGGAGGCGAGCTCCGGGTCGTCCAGCTGCTTGCGGCGGCGCCGGCGACGGCGGGCACCGACCTCGTCCGGCGGAGCGAGACCGTCGATCTCGACGCGGTACGGCAGCGCCGAGGGGTCCGCGTCCTCCGGCGGCTCGGTGGAGAACTCGCGCTCCGGCGCACGCCCCTCGGCGAAGGCGTCCTGCGGGCCGGGCTCGACCACGCCGAGCCGCACCCCGGCGGCGCGCAGCCGTTCGGGGATCCGGTTGACCGGGGTGGCGGTGGTCACCAGCAGGCCGAAGAAGGCCAGCAGCAGGAGCAGCGGCACCGCGAGCGGCGGCCCGGCGGCGGCCATCATCGGGGTGGAGACGGCCCAGCCGACGATCCCGCCGGCCGCCCTTATCCGGGTCGCGCCGCTGCCCATCATGGGCGCGCCGCAGCCGATGTGGACCAGTCCGAGCACGCCGACCACCAGGGCGCTCAGACCGATCATGATCCGCCCGTTGGCCTCCGGCAGCTCCGGGTGGCGCATCAGCCGGACGGCGACCAGGGCCAGCAGGAACGGCACCAGCACGTCCAGCCGGCCGAAGAGCCCGGAGACCACGTTGGTGGCCGCCTCGCCGAGCCAGCCCTGCGGGCTGAACCAGGTGCCGGCGGCGGTGACCAGCGCGAGCGCGAACAGCAGCAGGCCCACGCCGTCCTTGCGGTGCGCCGGGTCGAGGTTCTTGGCGCCGTCGCCGAAGCCGCGGAAGACCGCGCCGACGCTGTGCGCCAGGCCGAGCCAGACGGCCCGGACGGCCCGGAAGAGTATCGGCCTCGGTGCCGGCGGGGCGGGCGGCGCGGCCTTGGCCGCCGCCTTCTTCGCCGGGGCGGCCTTCTTGGCGGCCGCCTTCTTCGCGACCGGCTTGGCCGGAGCCTTCGCCGCGGCCTTCTTGGACGGTCCCGGACTCGGGTTGCGTGCCGCGCTTCCGGGCGTACGTGTGGCCATGGCTCAGCAGCCTACCGGGGCCGACCAGCTGTGCCCACGTGCCGAGCCGGGGCGGCCCGCCGTGTCGCAGACACACCGTCACACCGCCCCGGTTTCACCCGGACGGGTGCGCGCGGGCGCCGCTACTCCACCCCGGGACGCAACGCGTCCAGGGCCCGCCGCAGACCCGACAGCTTGCGCTCCAGATGCGCCGCGGTGGCGGCGACCCCGCCGTCCTCGGTGCCGTCCAGCTGCTTGACGAGCGCCTCGGCCTGCTCCTCCACCGACGCCAGCCGCGCCGACAGCTCGCCGAGCAGCGCACCGCCGAGGGCAGGCTGCTCGCCGCCCGCCTCCAGTTGCAGGCGCAGCAGCGCCGCCTGCTCCTTGAGCTGGCAGTTCTTCATGTAGAGGTCGACGAAGACCGAGACCTTGGCGCGCAGCACCCACGGGTCGAAGGGCTTGGAGATGTAGTCCACCGCGCCCGCCGCGTAGCCGCGGAAGGTGTGGTGCGGCCCGTGGTTGAGCGCGGTCAGGAAGATGATCGGGATGTCCCGGGTGCGCTCCCGCCGCTTGATGTGGGCGGCCGTCTCGAACCCGTCCATCCCGGGCATCTGGACGTCCAGCAGGATCACCGCGAAATCGTCGGTGAGCAGCGCCTTGAGCGCCTCCTCGCCGGAGGCCGCCCGTACCAGCGTCTGGTCCAGCGCCGAGAGGATCGCCTCCAGCGCCAGCAGGTTCTCCGGCCGGTCGTCGACCAGGAGGATCTTCGCCTTCTGCATTACGGCCCGCCCTCCTGTCGCCTGCCTGCCTGGGGAAGGCACTCGCACACTGCCCACCACTACCCCGGTCATGCTAGCCGCACCCCCTCGCCCGGCACACCGCCCCGTCGCAAACCTGGTCCGGGGCAACGCGCACCCAGTGCCCCGGCGCACGCTCACCAGCGAGTCGCCGTCCGGTCACTGTTCGCAACGATCGGTGACCCTACCGGGTTCCCGGCCCTCCCCGCCAGCAAAGCACGCCCCGAAAGGCGCGAACCCCGGAGCGGGCTCCGGGGTTCGCGCCCCCACGACCCGGTGGGGTACCGGGCGGCGGGGGCGGGCCCGGCCGCGGAGGGCCGCGTCAGGACTTCCGCGCCGACAGCCACTCGTGCATCACGGTGAGCAGGTGGTCGGTCTCCACCGGCTTGGTGATGTGGTCGGTGGCACCGGCCTCCAGGGACTTCTCCCGGTCGCCCTTCATCGCCTTGGCGGTCAGCGCGATGATCGGCAGCCCGGCGAACTGCGGCATCCGGCGGATCGCCTCGGTCGTCGCGTAGCCGTCCATCTCCGGCATCATGATGTCCATCAGGACCAGCGCGACGTTCTCGTGCTGCTCCAGCATCTCGATGCCCTCACGGCCGTTCTCGGCGTACAGCACGGTCAGCCCGTGCTGCTCCAGGACACTGGTGAGCGCGAAGACGTTGCGGACGTCGTCGTCCACGATCAGCACCTGCTGACCGTCGAAGCGGGTGTCCACCCGGGACGGCTGGTGGGGCGCCGGGCCGCCGGACGGCAGCCGGCCCTCGATCGGTGCCTCCAGGGCCGCACGACGGCGCTCCACGGCGCCGCGGCGGCGCTCCTCCGCGAGTTCGCGGACCTCCTGGGCCCAGTGGTCCGCCGGGTTCTCGCCGACCGGGACGGGCGTGCCCGCCGGGGTGACGCCGACCGCGGCGCGGATCGTCGGGGCGTTCGGCGCGGACGGCGGCGCGACCTCCCCGCCGTCGGTGCGCAGCGGCAGGTAGAGGGTGAACGTCGAGCCCGCGCCCAGCTCGCTCTCGGCGTGGATCTCGCCGCCGAGCAGCCGGGCGATCTCCCGGCTGATCGAGAGCCCGAGACCGGTGCCGCCGTACTTGCGGCTGGTGGTGCCGTCGGCCTGCTTGAACGCCTCGAAGATCTCCCGCAGCTTGTTCTCCGGGATGCCGATGCCCGTGTCGGAGACCGAGAAGGCGATCAGCGGGTCGTCCGGGCCCTTGATCGCGCCGGCCTCCAGCAGCCGCTCGCGGACGTGCTGCGGGACGTCGGGACCGGCCGGGCTGATCGAGAAGTCCACCGCGCCGGAGTCGGTGAACTTGACCGCGTTGGAGATCAGGTTCCGCAGCACCTGCTGGAGCCGCTGCTCGTCGGTGTGCAGGGTGACCGGCAGCGCCGAGGAGACCCGGACGGCGAAGTCCAGGTTCTTGTCCAGCGCGACCGGCTGGAAGGTGGCCTCCACGTAGTCGACCAGCTGCACCAGGGCGATCCGGGACGGGCGGACGTCCATCTTGCCCGCCTCGACCTTGGAGAGGTCCAGGATGTCGTTGATCAGCTGGAGCAGGTCCGACCCGGCGCCGTGGATGGTGTCGGCGAATTCGACCTGCTTGGGCGAGAGGTTGCCCTCGTTGTTGTCGGAGAGCAGCTTGGCCAGGATCAGCAGCGAGTTGAGCGGGGTCCGCAGCTCGTGCGACATGTTGGCGAGAAACTCGCTCTTGTAGCGGGAGGCCAGGGCGAGTTGCTCGGCGCGCTCCTCCAGGACCTGCCGGGCCTCTTCGATCTCGCTGTTCTTGATCTCGATGTCGCGGTTCTGCTGGGCGAGTTGCTCGGCCTTCTCCTGCAACTCCTCGTTGGTCCGCTCCAGTTCCTCCTGGCGCGCCTCCAACTCGGCCGATCGCATCGAGAGTTCGGCGGTGAGCCGCTGGGACTCCAGCAGCAGGCCCTCGGTCTTGGTGTTGACGCTGATGGTGTTGACCGTGACGCCGATCAGATCGGCGATCTGGTTGAGGAAGTCCAGCGCGACGGTGGTGAAGGAGCTGAAGGTGGCCAGCTCGATCACGCCCAGCAGGCGGCCCTCGAACAGCACCGGCAGCACCACGATGTGGGCCGGCGAGGCCTCCCCGAGGCCCGAGGCGATCTTCAGGTACCCGGGCGGGGCCTCCTTGAGGATGATCGAGCGCTTCTCCACCGCCGCCTGGCCGATCAGCGACTCGCCGGGCCGGAAGGTCGTCGGCATCGCCCGCCGCTGGTAGCCGTAGCTGCCGATCAGCCGCAGCACGGTGTCGTTCTCGTCGTCGTCCTCGGTGATCAGCTCGGCGGTCCGGCCGGCCGGCTGGGCCAGGAAGAACGCGCCGTGCTGGGCCGAGACCACCGGGGTCAGCTCGGTCATGATCAGCGAGGCGACCGCCTCCAGGTCCCGACGGCCCTGCAGCAGGCCGGAGATCCGGGCCAGGTTGGTCTTCAGCCAGTCCTGTTCCTGGTTGGTGCGCGTGGTCTCGCGCAGGTTGGCGATCATCTGGTTGATGTTGTCCTTGAGCTCGTCGAGCTCACCGGACGCGTCCACGTCGATCCGCAGCGAGAGGTCGCCCCTGGTCACCGCGGTGGCGACCTGGGCGATCGCGCGCACCTGCCGGGTCAGGTTGTTGGCCAGCTCGTTCACCGACTCGGTGAGGTCCTGCCAGGTGCCGTCCACGCCGGGGACGCGGGCCTGCCCGCCGAGCCGCCCGTCGGTGCCCACCTCGCGGGCCACCCGGGTCACCTCGTCGGCGAACGCCGAGAGCTGGTCGACCATCGTGTTGATGCTGGTCTTGAGCTGCAGGATCTCGCCTCGCGCATCGACGTCGATCTTCTGCGAGAGGTCGCCGCGGGCCACCGCCGTGATCACCAGGGCGATGTTGCGGACCTGCCCGGTGAGGTTGTTGGCCATCAGGTTGACGTTGTCGGTCAGGTCCTTCCAGATCCCGGCCACGCCCGGCACCCCGGCCTGGCCGCCCAGGATGCCGTCGGTGCCGACCTCGCGGGCCACCCGGGTCACCTCCACCGCGAAGGCGGAGAGCTGGTCGACCATCGTGTTCAGGGTGCCGGCCAGCGCGGCGACCTCGCCCTGCGCCTCGATGTCGATCTTCTTGGAGAGGTCACCGCGGGCCACCGCGGTGGCGACCTCGGCGATGTTGCGCACCTGGCTGGTCAGATTGGACGCCATGAAGTTGACGTTGTCCGTCAGGTCCTTCCAGATGCCCGACACCCCGCGGACCCGGGCCTGGCCGCCCAGGATCCCCTCGGTACCCACCTCGCGGGCCACCCGGGTCACCTCGTCGGCGAACGCCGAGAGCTGGTCGACCATCGTGTTGACGGTGGTGACCAGCTCCAGGATCTCGCCGCGGGCGTCGACGGTGATCTTCTTGGAGACGTCGCCGCGCGCGACCGCCGTGGTGACCTCCGCGATGTTGCGGACCTGGCTGGTCAGGTTGTTGGCCATCAGGTTGACGCTGTTGGTCAGGTCCTTCCAGGTGCCGGAGACCCCCGGCACGCTCGCCTGACCGCCGAGGATGCCCTCGGTACCGACGTCCCGGGCGACTCTGGTCACCTCGTCGGCGAAGGCGCCCAGCTGGTCCACCATGGTGTTGATGGTGTTCTTCAGCTCCAGGATCTCGCCCCGCGCGTCCACCTGGATCTTCTGCGACAGGTCGCCCTTGGCCACCGCCGTCGTCACCTGCGCGATGTTGCGCACCTGATCGGTGAGGTTGTTCGCCATGAAGTTGACGTTGTCGGTGAGGTCCCGCCAGACCCCGGCGGCGCCCGGCACCTGCGCCTGACCGCCCAGGCGGCCCTCGGTACCGACCTGGCGGGCCACCCGGGTCACCTGCTCGGCGAAGCCGGAGAGCTGGTCCACCATCGTGTTGATGGTGTTCTTCAGCTCCAGGATCTCGCCCCGCGCGTCCACCTCGATCTTCTGCGAGAGGTCCCCGCGCGCGACCGCCGTCGTCACCTGCGCGATGTTGCGCACCTGGCCGGTCAGGTTGTCGGCCATGAAGTTCACCGAGTCGGTGAGGTCCCGCCACACCCCCGCGACGCCCGGGACCTGCGCCTGACCGCCCAGGCGGCCCTCCGTGCCCACGTCCCGGGCCACCCTGGTGACCTGCGCCGCGAAGCCGTTCAGCTGGTCCACCATGGTGTTCACGGTGTTCTTCAGCTCAAGCATCTCGCCGGCCACCTCGACCGTGACCTTGCGCGAGAGGTCGCCCTTGGCCACCGCCGTGGTCACCTGGGCGATGTTGCGCACCTGCGCGGTCAGCCGGCCGGCCATCGTGTTGACCGAGTCCGCGAGGTCCTTCCAACTGCCCGAGACGCTGCGCACCTTGGCCTGGCCGCCCAGCTTGCCCTCGGTGCCGACCTCGATGGCCACCCGGGTCACCTCGTCGGTGAACTCCGACAGCTGGTCCACCAGACCGTTGACCGTCCGGCCGATCTTCAGGTACTCGCCACGCAGCGGGTGGCTCACCCCGTTGCTGTGCAGCGAGCGCAGCTCCATCTTCTGGTCCAGGTCGCCCTCGGCGATCGAGGCCAGCACCCGGCCCACCTCGGCCATCGGCCGGGCCAGGTCGTCGATCAGCGCGTTGCAGTTGTCGACGGCCGCCATCCAGGCGCCCTCGCCCGCACCCGTCTCCAGCCGCTCGTTCAGCCGGCCCTCACGGCCCACCGCGCGCCGGACCCTGGCCAGCTCACCGGTCAGGTGCTGGTTCCGCTCGGCGACCTCGTTGAACACGGCGGCGATCTCGGCCAGCGGACCGTCGCCGGGCACGGTCAGCCGCCGCCGGAAGTTGCCGTCGCGCATCGCGGTCAGCGCGGCCAGAAGCTTGCGCAGCTCCGCCGGCTCGGCTCCGCGGCTGTGGTTCGCTCGCCGGCCGGCCGCGCTCCGCGGCGCGGCCCCGGGCCGCACACCGCGCTGGGCAGGCGGCGTCGTACCGGTTGCGTCCTTGGTGGCCGAACTCAACGGGCCCCTCCCAGATCGTGAACTGTCCGGTGATCCCCCGTGCCCCGTTTTCGGGGCGCGAAGCCACACCGGTCGGCGCTACAGCGTCCCGGTGACCTCGCGGACCACCGGAACCCGCATCGACCGTACTGCTCCCACGGGCGTCACGGACCCCCCAGTCTGGCAGCACCGGCGCCGGGTATACGGCCGGTTGCGCTCGGTTGGTACCGCCCCGGCCGAAACAGGTGGGCAGAATCACCCTCAGGTGCCTGTTTCGGCGCCCCGCCCCCACGGGGAACCAACCGGAAAGTAGGGTGGGGCGCTGCACCGGGCCACGACCCGCCCCAGCGCCGCCGCTCACCCCGCCGGCGCCCACGGGGAGGTCGCCGCCGCACCCGGGCAGCCGGGCCAGAGCAGAGGAGAAGTGGCAACGTGGTCACCGCGCGCGCAGCCGCCACCTTCGAACCGGTCGGCCGGTCGGCCTCGGCCGCCCGCTCGTTCGTCCGGGACGCGCTGCTGGGCTGGGGCCTGCCCGAGATCGTCGACGACGCCGTGGTCCTGGTCAGCGAACTCGTCACCAACGCCGTGGTGCACGCCGGCACCGCCGCCGAGGTCTGCTGCCTGCGCGAGGAGGAGACCGTCCGGATCGAGGTCACCGACCACCACCCCGAGCGCGGCCTGCCGTCCTTCGCCGACGTCCCCGTCACCGCCTCCGAGCGCTACGCCGACCCCGACGGCGAAGGCGGCCGCGGCCTGCTGATGTGCTCCGCCCTCGCCGAACGCTGGGGCGTCGAGTACTCCGCCGGCCGCAAGACCGTCTGGTTCCGGCTCGCCCTGCCCGCCCACGTCACCGGCACCCGCTACGCCGTCCCCGCCACCCCGGGCAGCGAACTGCCCAGCAGCGCCGGACCGGTCCACGTCGCCGTCGTCCAGCTCGACGACGACGGCCGCGTGCTCGCCTGGAACCCGGACGCCGAGGCGCTCTTCCAGCACCCCGCCGACACCGTGCTCGGCCGCCCCTGGGCCGACCTCGCCGTCTGGCCGCAGGGCCCCGGCACCGGGCTCGGGCTGGCCGCGACGCTGCGGCTGGCCCGCTGGGAGGGCAGCTACGGCCTGCGCCACGCCGACGGCCGGACCGTCGAGGTCTACGGCCTGCAGGTCCGCATCCGCGACGCCGTGGGCGTCCCGTCCACGCTCTGCCTGCTCGTCCTCGAACCCGACCGCGCGGTGCTCCGCTCGCCCACCCGGGCGCTGCCCGGCGACAAGCCCGACCCGACCGGCTCCCGGCTGGACCTGCTCGCCGGTCCCACCGCCACCGACGACCTGGACACCCTCCTGCAGCGCACCGTCGAACGTGCCCGCGACCTGCTCGACGGCGACGCCGCCTACCTGCTGCTCACCACCGACGACGAGACCGAGTTCGAGGTCCGGGCCGCCACCGGCCTCACCTCCGGCCACCGCCGCCACACCCGCTTCCCGGTCGGCACCGGCAACCGCTACGACTCCGCCCGCCTGCCGTCCGTCCACGAGGACCTCGCCACCCGGCCGACCGGTCTGCCGGTGCTCAGCGACAGCGGCATGCGCTCGCTGCTCACCGTCCCGCTCAAGGTCGAGGGCCGGCTGATCGGCTCGCTGGGCATCGCCGCCGCCGCGCCCGGCCGCTACGACAACGAGGACGCCCTGCGCCTGCAGTTCGCCGCCGACCGGGTCGCCCTGGCCATCGAGAGCACCCGGCTCACCGAGCTCGAACGGCTGCGCCGCGGCTCGCTCTCCTTCCTGGTCGAGGCCTCCGACCTGCTGGCCGGCACGCTGGAGCACGAGCAGACGCTCGCCCTGATGGCGCAGATGGCCGTCCCCACCCTCGCCTCCTGGTGCGCCGTGTACACCAACGGCGACCACGGCGCCCCGGCCTCCCTCGCCTTCGTGCTGCACGAGGACGAGGACCGCATCGACCCGCTGCGCGCCCTGCTCGACAAGACGCCCGCCCCGGACTCCGGACCCACTCACGGCGCCCGCTTCTGGGCGGCGCCGGCCGAGACCGCGCGGACCGGCGGCCTTTCCGCGAACCCCGAGCTCTCCGGCCTGCTCGGTGAGACGGTGGTCCTGCCGCTGGCCGCCCGCAACCGGGTCATCGGCCTGCTCGCGCTCGGCGTCCCGGCCGGCGTCCGGCTCCGCCAGGAGATCCTGGAACTCGCCGAGGACCTCTCCCGGCGGGCCGCCCTCGCGCTCGACAACTCCCGCCTCTACTCGGAGCGCACCGCCACCAGCCAGGCGCTGCAGCGCAGTCTGCTCCCCCCGGACCTGCCCGAGATCCCGGGCGTCGAGGTGGACGTGTACTACCAGGCCGCCGGCGAGGGCAACGAGGTCGGCGGCGACTTCTACGACCTCTTCACCATCCGCGAGGGCACCTACGGCTTCGCCATCGGCGACGTCTGCGGCACCGGTCCCGAGGCCGCCTCCGTCACCGGCCTGGCCCGGCACTCGCTGCGGCTGCTCGCCCGCGAGGGACTGGACGCCCCGCAGGTCCTCAGCAGGCTCAACGCGGCCATCCTGGACGAGGGTTCGCGCAGCCGCTTCCTCACCCTGCTCTACGGCGAGCTCACGCCCCGACCGGACGGCAGCACCGAACTGTCCATGGTCTGCGCCGGCCACCCGCTGCCGCTGCGGCTGCGCACCGACGGCCAGGTCGACCGGGCCGCCACCCCGCAGCCGCTGCTCGGCGTGATGGAGGAACTCGACCTGACCGCGGAGCACTTGGTGCTCTCCCCCGGCGAGGTCCTGCTCTGCGTCACCGACGGCGTGACCGAACGCCGCGAGGGGTCGCGGATGCTGGGCGACGACGGCCTGGCCGAGGTGCTCACCGGCTGTACCGGGCTGACGGCCGGTGCCGTCGCCCTGCGCGTGCAGCGGGCGGTCGAACGCTTCGCGCCGGAGCCGCCGTCCGACGACATGGCGATCCTCACCCTGCGCGTCCCCACCCAGCGCCCGGGCTGACCGAGTCTGCTCACCCGGGGTCCAACCATGAGCGTTCCACAGCTGACGACGCCACAAATTGTGTGATTCACAAGGGTACAAGCTGGTCCGGCCGGGTACACCGATCTCACCGGGGAATCCCCCGGCGGGGACACGACCAGCAGTTCTTCACGCTGGCCCATCATTCTGACCGCAGCCGTCGCACCCTCCTGTGGTGCGCCCTCGGCGCGGTCGCGCGCATCCACCTCATCGAACATCCTCCTGCGGTTCACAGCGCCCTGCGCGCGCCCAGAGTGAAAGGAGCCTCCGGTGAGCAACGAAGCTACCGGGGCACTGAACGCCCGCTCCACCGGAGCCGACGCGGGGAACCTCGGTTACCTCGCCCTCGGCCTGACCCTCCTCGCCTACGGCCTCCTCTCCACTGGCATCTTCAGTGGCACCGGGGTCGGGGACTCCGCCCGTCTCGCCCACCTCCTCGGCGGCCTCACCCTGTTCATCGCCGGCCTCTGGCAGCTCCGGGCCGGCGAGGGCTTCACCGGCACGGCCTTCACCAGCCTGGGCGCCTTCTGGGCCACCTGGTCGGCCGCCGGCGGGGCCGGCAAGAACGCGGCAGGCCTGTTCCTGCTGCTCTGGGCCCTGCTCGCGCTCACCCTCACTGCCGCGAGCTGGAAGGCAGGCTGGTTCAGCCGCGCGGTGTACGGCCTGCTGACCGTCTCCCTGGCGCTCTCCGCCATCGCGACCTTCGCCACCTCCGGCGGGCTCGCCAAGTTCGCCGGCTGGGTCGCCGCGGCCTCCGGGCTGGTCGCCTGGTACTGGGCCACCGCGGCCATGACCAACAGCGCGTGGGGCCGGGTGGCACTGCCGGTCAAGTAGCACCCGACGCGCGAACTCCGGTGGGCCGGACCTTCCCGGAAGGGAGGTCCGGCCCACCGGCCCGTGGTGCTCGCACCCGCGTCAGCTCCCGGTGGTGACGTGCTCCCCGGTCTGGGCTCCGGCCACCGCGGCGTCCGGACCGGACGCCGCCCGGCGGGCCCGCCGACGGCCGCAGGCCGCCTGGACCGCGTACGCGAAGAGCAGGATCACCACGGCCACCAGGCCGTCCGCCCAGAAGTGGTTGGCGGTGACCACCACCACCGCGACGGTCAGCACCGGGTGCAGGACCACCAGCCAGCGCAGCGGGCTCGACGACACCCTGATCACCGCGACCGCCGCCAGCACGCACCAGGCCACGTGCACCGACGGCATCGCCGACAGCTGGGCGACCTTGACCATCCCGCCGACCGCGCCGCCGTACACCGACTGCCCGTACTCCGCCGCGACGTCGACGAACCCCTCCTGCGGCAGCATCCGGGGCGGCGCCACCGGGATGAACTGCACCGCCAGGCAGATCGCCGTCGTGATCACGACCGTGTTCCGCACCCACGGGTAGCGGGCCCGGTGCCGCACGAAGACCCAGAGCAGCACCGCGATCATCACGGTGAAGTGCATCGACGCGTAGTAGTAGTTCGCCGCCTTCACCACGGCCGGACACGAGGTCACGGCCGCCTGCCAGGAGGCCTCGTCCGGCAGGCCGATCGCCAGCTCCGTCCGGTGGATCCAGCTCGCCCGGTCCAGCGCGTGCTCGGCGCTCATCAGCGAGAGGTGCCCCACCAGCTGCCAGAGCGCGAACAGCGCCAGCAAGGTGCCGGCCTCCCGCAGCAGCGCCGACAGCGGTGCGCGCCGCACCCGGGCGGCCGCGTAGGCGCCTCCGTAGAGAGCGACCGCGGCACCCCCGGCGGACTGCCAGGTAAGAGTCAGGTTCTGCAACGGTTCGCGCCTCTCCACCGAGCGGGTTGTGCTGGGGAGACGTTAACGCAAAAAGACCCCCTCCCGAACGGGAGGGGGTCTTTTTGGAATGATTGTTCGGCGGCGTCCTACTCTCCCACAGGGTCCCCCCTGCAGTACCATCGGCGCTGTGAGGCTTAGCTTCCGGGTTCGGAATGT
>NZ_JBEPAA010000112.1:0-18952 GCF_040298365.1 Kitasatospora sp. NPDC001603 | reverse complement strand
CGGGCGGTCCGGGCGCGGGCGGTCCGGGCGCGCGCTCGGCGCGGCAGACCGGGGGGCAGCCGGCGGCCAGGGCCGCGAGCTCCCGGCGGGCCGCGGTGTCCGGCGCGGGCCGCCAGCGCGCGTACCACTCCCCCGGCCGCTCCTGCTCCAGCGCGGGCAGCAGCCGCCCTCGCCCGACCAGCCGCCAGGCGAGGTCGTGGACGGCGGACAGCCAGCGCAGCGAGGCGCCGTACGCGACCTCGACGGTTTCGCCGCCCGGGAGCTCGACGGTCGCGCCCGGCCAGTGCGGGTCGTGCAGGGCACCCAGCAGCTGGGCCGCCTCGGCGGCGTCGAACAGCAGCGTCGGCACCCGCCAGGGGCTGAGCGTGACCCCGCGCGGCGCGGCTCCGACCGGCAGATCGGGCGAGGGCACCGGGCGGCCGCCGAGGGCGGGCAGCAGCAGGCCGGTCCAGCGCTCCGCCCCCTGGCCGGCGAGCCAGTCGAGGCCCGGCCCGATCGCGCCCAGCAGACGCGCGACGTCGGCGGCCGCGCAGGCGAACGGATGGGCGCCGGCCCGGGCGCCGTCCGCCGCACTCCGGTCGGCCGCCGCGCGGCCCTCCCGGTACACCGCGGCATCCTCCGCCCAGAGGGCGAGGCGGCCGTCGGCTCGCCAGAGCGCGTGCAGGGCGTACATCGGCCGGGGCCTTCCGGAGCGGTGCGGACAGCGGGCTTCCCAGCCTAGCTTCGAGGTCCGACAGGTCGGCCGGGCGGCGGGTGGTCGTCCCCGCAAGTACCCCCGCGAGGTCTGTTGACATCAAGTATCTTGACGTCGAGATTCATGTCCGGCAGGCTGCTCCCCGAACACCGGAACGGCGAGGGGCAGAGGTCATGGCACAGCACGGGGGCGGACTACTGGCGCAGCTGCGGCGGCCACCGGGCGGACGGGACGGGCGGATCATGCTGCTCGCCCAGTTCCTGGACCGGACCGGCACGGGGGTGTGGGCCGCGGCCTCGGTGCTGTACTTCACCTTCGTCACCCGGCTGGACGCGCAGCAGGTCGGCCTGCTGCTGGGCGTGGCCGCCGTGGCGGGCATCGCCGGCTCCCCGCTGGCCGGGCAACTGGCCGAACGGTTCCCCGTCCGGGGGCTACTGATCGGGTGCCACCTGGTGCGGATCGTCACGATGGGCCTGCTGCTGGTCTGCGACGGCTTCACCGCGCTGCTCGCCGTGATGGCGGTGACCTCCCTGGGCGAGCGGGCGGCCAAGACGCTGGAGATGCTATTCGCCACCCGGGCGACGGGCGAGCGGCGCTCCACCTACCAGGCACTCACCCGCAGCGCGGCCAACGCCGGGTACGCGCTGGGCGCGGGCATCGCGGCGATCGGCCTGGCGGTGGGCACCACCGACGCCTACCGGGCACTGGTCCTCGGCAACGCGCTGTCCTTCGCGGTGACCGCCGCCCTGGTGTGGCGCACCCGGGAACCGCGCGGCGGCGGCCGGGTCGCGGCGCGGGCCGATACGCCGGGCGCCCCGGCACAGGAGCCGGCGCCCAGCCCGTGGCGGGACCGCGGGTACCTGCGCTTCGTCCTCCTGGACATCCCGATGAGCCTGGACGACTCGGTGCTCAACGTCGGGCTTCCGCTCTGGCTGGTGAACCACACCTCGGCACCGCACGCCCTCGTGCCCGCCTTCCTCGCGATCAACACCGTCCTGGTGGTGGTGCTCCAACTCCGGGTCTCCGCGCGCGCCGAGGGCCCGCACCGCGCGGCGGCGGCGGTCACCCTGTACGGCGTGGCGATGTCGGCGGGCTGCGCGGTCGTGGCACTCGGCACCGGCGGCGGGGCCTGGTCGGCGGCGGCCGCCCTGCTGGCCGCCGCGATGCTGGTCACCGCCGCCGAGCTGATGCGGTCGGTGAGCTCCTGGGAACTGGCCGTCTCGCTGGCCCCCGAACGGGCCCGGGCCTCCTACCTGGGCGTGGCCGGCATGGCCCAGTCCGTCCAGAAGTCGGCCGGCCCGCTGCTGCTGACCGGCGCGGTGATGGCCGCCGGGCCGGCGGGCTGGCTCACCCTCGGCGCCGCCGTCGCGGGACTCTCCATCGTACAACGCCGCTCCTGCGAACGGCGGTTGGCGGCGCTCGCGGCACCGACGGCCGAACCGCCGAGCACTCCCCCGGGCGGAGCCGTCGACAGGGCACCGGAACTGCGCGCCTGAGGTCCGGCCTCCGGAGGAGTTGCCGCCCACGGACCGCGAGGTGGAGTCGCTCGGGGCGGGCGACGACCGAGCGGGCGGGCGTCGACCGGGGAGCGACACGCGGTTCAAGCCTCCGGCAATGGGAACGCTGCCGCCGGGGGTGGTCGGCATGGCAACGGCAGGGGGTACCGGCCCGGGGCCGGGGACCGGCCCCGGGCGGCGGTGGCGGGCCGGGGAACACTCCGGGCGGCGGACCCGGCGCTCCGCCCGGGCGGTCACGGCAGCAAGCCTTTCGAGCCTGGTTGGGCCACTGGTCCACCGTCCTCGGCGGTCTCGGGACGCTGCTCGCGGGCGTCGCCGCCGTCCTGACCTGGTGGCAGCTCTGGGGGAACGACTCCCCGCACCCGGCGCCCTCCGGCGGGCCGGCCGCCGCCGCCCCGGCACCGGCGAGCCCGTACGCGTTGACGACTCCGGGCCCGGCGGCCACCGCCACGGCGGCGTCCTGGGCCGGGACCTGGCGCGGGAGCATCACCCAGGGCCGCGAGAAGTACGTCCTCCTCGTACGGATCCGCGACGCGCAGATCGGCGAGGAGTTCGCGGACGCCGAGTACTCACCGCTCGGCTGCACCACGGTCTGGCTGCTCACCGAGCGCCTCCCGAAACGGCTGACCGGCCACGAGAGGGTCACCCGCAACACCCGGACGACGTGCGCGAACGGCGACTTCGTGCTGGAGCCGCGCAGCGACGGCACGCTCCTGTTCGACTGGGGCTCGTCCCGGGCCACCGGCATCCTGACCCGCGAGTAGCACCGCCCGGAAGCGCCCCGGCCGATCGCGGTACGGGGTGACCCATCTGGCCCATCTGGGATGCGGTGGTGGGAACTTGGGCCTACGTTGCGGTGCGAGGGGGCTACCGGACCGAAAGGTGAAGACCCGCCTCCAAGGATTCCGCCGCCACGTCGGAGAGCGGAGTCGGCGAGACGGCCCGGCACGATCCACGTCCACGACCAGCGTAAGAGGCGTCGACCGGCACCCCCTCCGAGGACACTAAGAGGGATTCCGGACCATAGGACGAGGCAGGCCGCCCTCGCACACGGAGCGCTCGACGCCCGTGTGAGCCGACACGACCGAGAGTGGCCCCGAAAGTGGCGCGACTCGCACACGGCTGTGACACCGTGCGCCAGGATGGAGCGACTCCCATGAGCACGGCCCCACCTGAGATGCCTCACTGACCCGACTCCATGGTCAGCGGCCTTCTGCCAGGCCACTTGGCATACGGGCAGGAAGGGCACAAGGCCGCGCAAACTGACAAGGCGGCGAGCGCCGTGGTCAGGGAGCAGTCCCCGCACGTACGGGGCCAATGACAAGTGCTCGCAGGCCAGTTCGAACAGCACGGAGTGATCCCCGCGCTCGCGGGGGTTGCTCCGGCCCCGGGGAATTCATTCCCCGGGGCCGCTGAGGGTACTTCCAGGAGGGCGCCGGCCCCGCGTCCGGCAGAGCATCAGTAGGCGATGGCCATCCTGATGCTGGGCTTGTCGATGACGTACCGGCTGCCGATCTGCTTGTCCGTCGTCCCGGCCGGGTAGAGCGTGACGGTGGGCCGGGCGTCCCGAGCGGTGTCCCAGCGGCGGATCTCGTCACACAGCCGGTCGGCAAGGCGCTGACCGGCCGGGCCGTGTCCGGCGGCGCCCAGCTCGAAGCGCACACCGTCTTCGGTCTCGCGGCGAGTCAGGGTGAGGTACGCGAGCGACTCTCCCTCGGCCAGAGCAGGGCTACGGCTGGGGATGGCGGGCTTGCACAGGCCGCTGTCGACGGCGGCCCGGTCAGCCTCGATCCGGCAAGTGGCCGGGTCGGTGGCGCTCAGCCGCAGCCACACACCGTCGAACGACTCGTCACCTCGGACCGTGATCCCGGAGGTGTCCTCGGCCTTCGGCTGGCCGAGGACACCCAGAAGGGCCGCAGGGTCGATCGACTGGTCTGCGTCGAAGTGCAGCGCGACCAGGCCGTCAGCGTCGATCGTGGCGGTGCGCTCGCCGTCTTGGCCGAGCATGGGCACGAAGCCGCACAGCTCGACGACATCGGAGACCATCCGGCCACCCTGGCGCTCGAGGCCCAGGCAACGGGCCTGACCGCGCCAGCTGAGCGGGACAACGAGACGGGCGCCGGGGTCCAGCTGCTCCCACCAGGCCGCGGGGATGTCCCAGGCTCCGACGGTGACGATCATTCGGTCAGGGTGGCCGTGCTCGGGCGCGCCGAGGGCACCGTCCCGGGTCAGCACGACGACGGCGGTGTTTCCGGTGGCGTCCAGCGTCTTACGGGCATGCGCGGTCACGTCCTCATCGATGTCGAGGGTGACGACCTTGCCGTCCGGGCCGACCAGGTGGGCCAGCAGGGCAGCGTTCCAGCCGGTGCCGGCGCCGATCTCCATCACGGTGTCGCCAGGCTCCGCCCTCAACCAAACCAGCATGTCGGCAACCAGCGACGGCACCGATGCGCAGCTGAGCGGCAGGCCGCCGGCCGGGTTCGCCTTGATGGTCACGGCCCGGTCCGCGTACGCCTGCTCGGCGGTGGCGTCTGGCACGAACTCGTGCCGGGGAACGGACCGCAGGGCGCTCTCGACGGCGGCCGTCAGCGGGTGGGCGGCCGCGATGGTGTCGACCATCCGGTCCCGCAGGGTGTTCGGGGAGGCGGGGGTAGCGGTGCTCATCGAGGTGCTGTCCTTCGTAGCGGGGCGGGGCGTGGTCAGCCGGCCAGGAGTAGGCAGGCGTCCCAACAAGAGACGGGCGGGGTGGTCACAGAGGTGGTGTGCTGGGCGAGGCGAAGCCCGGCGGTGCCTTCGAGCAGTCCGGTGCCCTCCAGCTGGTCGCCGCCGCGCAGGTGGCGGTCCATCAACGCGCGCAACTTCGGCAGCTGACGGGCGAGCCGGTCGTCGCGGGCATCGGCGGCGGCCCGCCAGGTGGTCAGTAGGAGGCCGGCCCAGCCGTGGCAGACGGTTGCGTCGGTGAGGTCGAACAGCTGGGCGGAGTCGCTGACGCACCCGACGAGGGCGTCCTCCGCGATCCGCTGCCGGTCTGGGTCGTGGAGGGCGAGACCGGCGAGCTGCTGGGCTCGGGCCTGACCGGGAGTGCCGTAGCACCACGAAGGGCGCTGCGGCCCGCCCTGGCTGACCTTCCCGGCCCTCCATTCGGCCCGGGAGAGCATGCCCGGCCACCAGGCCCGTGCGCCGTCGCCTTGGCGATGCTGGTCCAGCCAGGCGCAGATGCGGCCGATCGTGCCAGCCTGCCCGGGGACGCCGATGCCGTGTCTCATCGCCGTCGAGACTAGTGCAAGTGGTCCACAAATACCGTGTGCCAGACCGGCGTTGGCGTGTCCGCCGGGCCAGTGGCGGGACGGCATGTCGGCCGGGCCGTTCTCGCACCACCAGCCAGGCAGTACCTCGCCGCCGATGGTGACCGGGGCGGTCAGGCGGACCAGGAAGGACAGGACGTCCCGCAGTAGAGCGGTGTCGCCGTGACGGGCCAGCTGGTAGGCGCCGAGGCCGGTCAGTCCGCTGATGAGGTCCCACTCCCGCAGCTCCGGCAGCAGCCCGGCGTCGATCCGGGCGTTGGCGCTGACCAGGCGGGCTCGGGTGATCCGGTCGATGTGCGGGTCCAGGGAGGCCAGGGCCCGCCCGTAGGAGGGGTGCTGGGCCGCGTTGAGGACGAACCCGACGGCCGGGGCGCCGTTGAACAGGCCATCGTCGGGCAGCGCGGTGACGGGCTGGCGGGTCATCGCCGCCACCCACTGGTGGGCGTCCGCCCACTGGATGTCACCGGAGAGCGCGTACTCGATCTGTTCCAGCGCGCTCCCGGCAGCTCCGTCGGCCAGAGCCTGGCCCCAGCCCGGCGCCAGGTCGACCGCAGGCGGCTGCTGTACCCGGTTCACCGCTCGCCTCCAATCGCGGTCTGCCGGGCGCGGGCAGCCTGCCGGGCCAGGTAGCGGCAGACCTTCTCGCCGTCCGGATCGAGGCCAACGGCCCGGTTGTGGTGCATGTGCAGCAGGGACTCCAGCACTGCGTCCACGTCGGTGTCCTCGGACAGGCTCCGCCGGTAGGCGGCCAGCGCCATCGCGCGCTCCCGCCAGGCGGCACCGACCTCAGCTGTCCAGCCCCGCAGGTCGGTGTGCGAGCCGAAGCGAACCAGCGGGACGACCTGATCGGCGACAACTCGGTCCGCCACCACCGATACAACGGGCCGGGTCGCCAGCCAACCTCTGGCGACGCCGGGACCAAGGAAGCCCTCGGCGATGTGCACCATGTTCAGGGCGGCCAGCGCGGTCGGGTGGACGGCGGCCGGCGGCAGGTGGCGGAGCTGGGCGATCACCAGTCGGGAGTCCGCGGTGAACACACCCTCCACGGCCTCCAGCGCGGGGCCGGTGCCATACCGGCCGATCTCCGGGGCGTACGTGTCGAAGGACAGGCCGCCAGCCAGCCCGCTGTCCCGCAGTCGCTGACCCCACCGACCGACCGCTTCCGCGACCTGGTCGAACCCGCCGTCCGGGAGACGCAATCGAAGGCGGATGTGGTCGCTCTCGTTCGGGCTGCGGTAGCGGACGAACCAGCACGCCAGCTGGTCCAGGGAGGCGAGGAGCTGGGGCACATGGGCGGCGATGATCTCGGTGAAGTACTCCGGGTGGGAGGGGACCTTCACGTTCAGCCAGCGGCCGGCCGGGACGCCCGGCAGCGTGCCGTGAGTGCGTGTGTCGATCCTCGGCAGCGGCCCGACCAACGGCGACGGGGTGCCCGGTCCCGAGCGGGCGAGAGGTACGGCGATCTCGTGCGCGTGCCCGCCGAGCCAACCGAGGTCCTCGGCGGCAGCGGTCTCGGTGAGGAACGCCTGCCCAGCCCACTCCACCCGGTTGGCCAGGATCGCCACGTGCAACGGCTCGTCCAGGGCCAGCCGCAGAGTGCGGTCGTCGTCGCGTAGTTCCACCAGCGCCGGGCAGTGCCAGCGGTGCCGCCACCCGGGCAGGTCGGCCAGGTCCGCGCGGGTGACGAGCCAGCGGGCCGGGGCCAGGACGGTCCTGCCGTAGCGCACCCGGGGCAGGTACGGCAGCGACCGGGCGTGCGGGCCCCAGTCGAAGCCGGTCCAGGAAGGCGAGAACGCCCGGGTCAGGTGCGCGAGGAACCGAGCGATCGGCGGCGTCTGCTTCTCCAGCGCCAGCGCGTGGAACACCTGCGGCTCGACGACACGATTCCGGGAGACGCTGACCAGGTACAGCCGGTCGCGGGTCGCGGTGACCGCCAGGTCCTGCACCGAGATGACCTCCACCCCGTGGTCCACGGTCCGGTGCTCGCCCAACGAGATGACGTGCGGCAGGTAGGCGGGGACGCGAATGACGTTCTCCGAGTGGCGGAACAGCGGCGGGAAGGACAACTGCGCGGGCAGGGCCCCCTCCACGAGAGTCGGAATCCCCCGGTAGACCTCGGCGAGGCCCGCCCCGGTCGCGGCGACGGAGAACCGCGACGTGAGCGTCCCAGCCGCGCGCGCCGGTGCCACCGTGAGCCGATAGTCCCCGGAGCGGACAGCATCGAGGTCGGCGGCGTGGAGACGGGCGGAGATCTCGACGTGCGGCGCGACGTACCGGGCGTCGAAGCCCAGGTCACCCGACAGAGCTGCGATCGCCTCATCGGTGAGGACGATCTCCCGGCCGCCGTCGGCAAGCACCCGCCAGGCCAGCGCGAGCAGCCTCTCGTCACGCCCGTTCGGACCCCGCGTAGGAGGGGTCATCGTGCTGCCTGGGTACTCGGCCGGGTAACCGAGCCCAGTGGCAGGGTCGAGAAGTTCGGCCAGCGGCACCAGCGTGCCGGTGCCGTAGCGCTCCCAGAACGCGGAGTGGTAATTCCGCCAGACCACGTCACCGGTCGGCTGGCGGGTCAGCCGAAGCAGGGCTCCGGCGGCCCGCTCAAGTTCCCCGACGAGGGCGGCGGGCAGCCGGACGTCGCAGTCGAGGACCAGGTCCAAGGCCAGCGGCGTCCGCCCCTCCGCCGCAAGGCGGCGCATCCGCTGCCGGGTCGCCTCGCGCTCCCCGGCGAGGTCGCTGCTGAGGTCGGCGTGGTTGTGCCGGTGCAGCTCGTCGCGGATCGCGGCGAGTTCGGCCAGGATCGGCGCGGTCGCCGGGAGCGTCGCGGCGTCGGCCCGGTAGAGCTGGGCGAGGACGTGCGCGAGCGGATCGGTGACGGTCAGCGGAGCGCGGAGGCTAGTGAGCAGGAAGCCCCGCCAAACGAGTTCAGCCAGCAGGCCGGCAGCCTTGGCCCGCTGCACGTTGGCGGTGTCGGCGAGCTTATCGGCGAGGGCCGCGAAGCCCACGGGGAGCACGGCGGCCTCCTGCACGAAGGAGATCACGCTCGTGCGGCGGATGCTCAGCCGGCTCGGGCCACCCGGGTTGATCTGAAGACGTCCGCCGCGCTGGGCGGCGAGGTTGTTGAACACCACGTCGAGACGTTCGACCAGGTCTCGGTCGGCCTCCAGGGTGTCGGTGACCGCCGCCAGCCACTCGGTGTCAACGCGCGCTACCGGCCGGTGCCGGGTGCCCCACCGCACATCCGGGACAAGCCCGACACCGGCGTGGGCGACTCCGGCGAACAGGCCGAACGGGGTGGGGCGTCCGGTGGCCCGCAGCAGGTAGCGGGCGGCGGCGACGGCGGCCCGCCGGACCTGCTTGGGCTTCACCGGCCGGCCAGCCGCGATGGCGTCGACGCGCTCGGCCAGACTTGCGCTGGCCTCGCGGATCGCGGCAGCGAAGCCGGCGTCGGACCAGACCTCCTCCAGCCAGGCGCGGCATGCCGCCTCGTCGGCCGGGTCCGGCCACCGGTCGGGGACGCTGGCCAGCGGGGCGGCGGCGGCTCGCAGGAGGGCCGTACCGGAGTACTGGTAAGGCGAGCGGGCGTTCATCCATTCCTCCGCTGTCGGGGTCGAAAGGGGTGGTGCTGGGGCCGGGGACACGAAGTCCCCGGCCCCAGCGGTGTTGTGGATCACACGGCGCTGGCACAGGACGACGCGCAGGTCGAGGCGCATCCGTCCGAGGTGCCGCACGCCTTCGGCAGGCGGTCGCCGCCCAACTCGGTGGTGACCATCACGTCGAGGTCGAACGGGTCGGCCTCCGGGGCCTTCGGCATGAGCACGGTGGTGTTCACCATGTCGGTACTCCTTCTACGTCGCTCGGATTCGGTGTCGCCTCCCGACTGTCAGGGAGGAGTTCAGGAGCTCGGCCGGTGGCCGGGCGAAGGGCCTCCCGGGCCCAGTGTCGTCGGCGGGCCCGGGAGGAGAATGGGGGCTTTACGCACGCAGGGTCGGCATCAGCCGGGTCGACAGCAGCCCGAGTGCTTCCGACGGCTAGCCAGGCCGCTGTGACCAGTCAACGACTCTCAGTCGTCAACCGCAGGTGCCAGAGATGGGCGCGTTTCTCAGCGGGGGCCAGTTTGGGGGGCCAGGATGGAGGAGTGATCTAACGGCGCCCGGGGGTAGGCCGCATGATGGGTAGTCAGGAAATTGGTGCAATCCTCCGGGCCCTCCGGAAGCGCGCCGGACGAACCAGACCCGAGCAGGCAGAAGAGATCCAGCGCTTCCAGGGCGGCAGGTTCTTCGACCCCGACCGCCTCAAGCGCTGGGAGAGCGGTGCACGCATCCCCACTTCGAGTGACTTCCAGCTGATCGCCGACGCCTACGGCCTCCACCTGGAGCAGGTGCGGCAAGCCGTGATCCGGGCCCGTCAGGCCCGGCGCCTGGCTCAGCTGCACCCCTTGATCGAGCAAGAGACGGAGGAACCCCCGGTGGAACGACGATCATTCATAGGAGCAGTGCTCGCGGCGGGAGTGGCTTCCGAACCGTGGGGCCGGCTCGCGGCCGCGCTCGAAGGCGGCGCCGTCGACAAGGCGACCACCGCCCGGCTCGAAGCCACCACCGCCGAGATGTTCACCGCCGAGGAGCACATGCCCGCCCGGCTCCTCGCCGCCAGGCTCGCCGAGCACCTCGACACCATCACCACCGTCTTGCCGAACGCGGGCCCCTACCGGCGAGGCCTAACGATCGCCGCCGGCGAGACCGCCGCCCTCGCCGGCTGGCTGTACTGGGATCTCGGCGACCACGACACCGCCCGCCGCTACTACTCCACCGCCAGCTCCGCCGGCCGCCAGGCGGGCCACGGCGCCGTCAACGCGCTCGTCCTCGGCTACGCCTCGTACGGCGTCGAACCGGAGCGGTCTCGCGAGATGCTGACTGCCGCCCAGCAGCACGTCCGAGGCCAGGGCTACGCCACTGCCCGGTCCTGGCTGTGCGCCCGCGAGGCCGAGGAAGCTGCCGCCATGGGCGACCAGGAGGCCGCGGTGCGCGCCCTCGACCGCGCCCACACCGCCTTCGACTACGCCGACCCCGCCGGCGAGCAGGCCTGGGTGTCCTTCTTCGGCCCGGCCCGCCTCGGGTCGATGGGCGTCTCCACCTACGCGCGGCTCCGCCATCCCGGCCTAACCGCCGCAGCGGACGAGACCCTGGCAACGCTCGGCGGCCTTGACACCAAGGTCCGCGTCGCCGTCCTCGGCGACGTCGCGACCGGCTACCTCACCGCCGGCGACGTCGAGCAGGCCGTCACCGTCGGCCGCCAGGCGCTCGCCGCTACCGTCGAGACCGAGACCACCATGGGCAAAGTCCGCCTCCTCGCCCTGGCCGACCAACTCCCCGAAGGCAACAGCGAGGCCCGGACCTTCCGCGAGGAGATCCGGGCCGCCGTCATCTGACCTCAGCGCGTCGTCTCCGCCCGGATCCAGTCCAGGTAGCCGTCGGCGCCGACCGTCACCGGGACCCCGATGACCTCGGGCACGTCGTAGGAGTGGTGCTCGCCGATGAACTCGGCGAGCCGGCCGCCCAGATCGGCCCGAGTCTTGAAATCGACCCGCCACTCCTGACCGGACTCCACCTTGCCCTCCCACCAGTACACCGAGCTGATCGGATAGACCTGCGCGCACGCGGCCAAGCGCTCCCCGACCGCCTTCGCGGCCAGCTCGCGGGCCTTCGTCTCGTCGTCGTGGGTCGTCGTCACCACGAGGAAGTCACTGGTCGTCATGATCTGAGCGTATCGATCCAGATCACACTCCAGGAACCACGCCGACCGTCCGAAGCGGCCAGCGGGCCCGTGGCAGCAGCGCCGGACATACTGAGGACCACTGCCCCCACGCCGGCCCTACGACGGCGCGGGTGCATCGCCCTACGGACCATCAGCCCGCCCTGCGCGGCGAAACGTTGCCGAGCACCGTCCGGCTTGTGCGGCCCATCGGCCCCGCGCTCGCGGGGGTTGCTCCTACGCGGTCATCACGCTCGACGGCGACCGGGAATCGGCCCCGCGCTCGCGGGGCTCCGAGCTGTCGTGGTCCGTCAGCTGTGTCAGTGACGCCGGAAGCGCGTAGCGACGCGAAGGCTGGACGTCCAGAGCCAAAGCGGGCGCAAGCCGCATCCCGTCCCATCTGCCACCCGTGCACCCAGCCACACTGCCGCCTGAGCCTCGCGATGCCTACCTATCTCGAAGCTCCGCTTGCATGTGAGCAGAGCAGATGCAGAGCAAACCCAATGAGGGGGCGGCGACCAGGCAAGCCGGTCGCCGCCCCCTCGCACCCCCAAGCAAAGCCTCACGCCTCGCACCCAAGCGCGACAATGACCCATTCGGCGTAGACCCGAACGCCTCATCTGGCGTGCCATTGAAGGGATTTGGCTCTACGTTGCGATGCGAGGGGGCTACCCGAACGAGAGGCGAACACTGCCATGGCAGGGAAGTTCGAGCTGTACACCGACGAGACCGGCATGCACCGGTTCCGGCTCAAGGCGAGCAACGGCACCGTCGTGGTGACGGGCGATCCGCACGAGAGCCGGGACGACTGCATCAGGAGCATCGAGTCGATCCGGAAGCTCGCGCCCTACGCGGAGCTCAAGGAGACGGCGGCCGGTCAGGCCCGGTAGGGCGGACGCACCGCGCTTCGGGCGGGTGAGGGCGCAAACGCGGGTCGGTGGCACAATCGCCGACCCGCGTTCGTTTGTTCGACAGATCCCTTTGGCCGCCTGCACGCCGGATGCGGACAGAACGATGGCATGCGTGTCGTCATCGTCACCGAATCCTTTCCGCCCGAGGTCAACGGAGTCGCCCACAGCGTGCTGCGGACGGCCGAGCATCTGGTCCGCCGGGGCCACCAGCCGCTCGTCATCACCCCGGCACCCGCGCGGGGGGCCGAGTGCCCGCCGCACGTCTTCGGCGGCGGGACGGGGGCGGCCGAGCTGCCCGTGGTCCGCGTCCCGTCCGTCCCGCTGCCGGGCTACCCGCAGGTCCGGATCGCGCTGCCCGGCCGGCAGCTGACGGCCGCGATCGCCGGGCACCGGCCCGACATCGTCCACCTGGCCAGCCCGTTCGTGCTCGGCGCGCGCGGGATGCAGGCCGCCGCCCGGCTGGGTGTTCCCGCCGTCGCCGTCTACCAGACCGACCTCGCCGGGTACGCGCACGCCTACCGCGCGGGCCGCGGGCTGGGCGAGGCCGCGGCCTGGCACCGGATCCGGACCGTCCACCGTGCCGCCGCCCGCACCCTCGCGCCCTCCACCCCGGCGGCGCAGGACCTCACCGCGCACGGCGTGCCGCGGGTGCGGCTCTGGCCGCGCGGGGTGGACTCGGTCCGCTTCCACCCGCGCCACCGTGACGAGACGCTGCACCGGGCCCTCGCGCCCGGCGGGGAGGTGCTGGTCGGGTACGTCGGGCGGCTCGCGCCCGAGAAGCGGGTCGACCTGCTGGCGAGCGCCTCGGCGCTGCCCGGGGTGCGGGTGGTGGTGATCGGCGACGGACCGTCCGCGCCGGGGCTGAAGGCCGCGATGCCCGGCGCGGTCTTCCTCGGCCGGCGGACCGGGGAGGAGCTGGCGCGCTGTTTCGCCACCCTGGACGTGTTCGTGCACACCGGCCCGCTGGAGACCTTCTGCCAGACCATCCAGGAGGCGATGGCCAGCGGGGTCCCGGTGGTCGGCCCGGCCGCCGGGGGGCCGCTGGACCTGGTCGGCCACCGCCGGACCGGCCTGCTGGTGCCGCCGAGGGACGGCGCGGCGGTGGCCCGGGCGGTCACCACGCTGGCCGGCGACGCCGAGCTGCGGGCCGCCTACGGGCGGGCCGGGCGGGCGGACGTGACGGCCCGCACCTGGGAGGCGGTCGGGGACCTCCTGCTGCGGCACTACGCGGAGGTGCTGGCCGAGCACCGCGGTGGCCGGGGTCACGGGTGCGACCGGACCGGGCCACGAGGGCGCGGCCCCGACGGCCGACCAGGCGCGCCCCGCCGAGGGCGCCCCGGTGGCGGAGGAGCTCCCGGCATGACCGACCACAGAGCCTCGCTCCGGATCGTCCGGGTGGCGAACTTCGTCACCCCGGTCTCGGGCGGACTGCGCACGGCCCTGCGCCACCTCGGCGAGGGTTACCGGTCCGCCGGCCACACACCGGTGCTGGTCGTCCCCGGCGAGCGGCGGACGGAGGAGGAGACCGGGCAGGGGCTGGTGGTCACCCTGCCCGGACCGGTGCTGCCCGGCAGCGGCGGCTACCGGCTGCTCACCGACCGGCGGGCGCTCGCCCACGAGCTGACCCGTCTGGCGCCGGACCGACTGGAGGTCTCCGACCGCACGACGCTGCGCTGGACCGGCGGCTGGGCCCGGCGCCACGGCCTGCGCTCGGTCATGGTGTCGCACGAGAGCACCGCCGGGCTGCTCCGCACCTGGGGTCTGCCCGGCCCGCTCGCCACCGCGGCCGCCGACCGGCTCAACCTCCGCACCGCCCGCTCCTACGACACCGTGGTCTGCACCACCGACTGGGCGGCCGCCGAGTTCCGCCGCCTGGGCGTACGAAACCTCGCTCAGGCACCGCTGGGGGTGGACCTGACCGCCATGCGCCCCCTCACGGCCGCCGAGCGGGCGGACGAGCGGGCGCGCTACGCGGACCCGGGGCAGGCGCTGCTGGTGCTCTGCTCCCGCCTCTCGGCGGAGAAGCACCCCGAGCGCGCCGTCGACGCCCTCGCCGAGCTGTCCTCGGCCGGGCTGCCGGCCGTCCTGGTGGTGGCCGGCACCGGACCGCTCCGGTCGCGGCTGGCCACCCGGGCCGGGCGGCTCCGGCTGCCGGTGCGCTTCGTCGGGCACGTGGCCGGGCGGGGCGCACTGGCCCGGCTGCTCGGCTGCGCCGACGTGGTGCTCGCCCCCGGGCCGGTCGAGACCTTCGGGCTGGCCGCGCTGGAGGCGCTGGCGTGCGGCACCCCGGTCGCGGTCAGCCGGTCCTCGGCGCTGCCCGCCCTGGTGGGCCCGGCCGGTGTCGCGGCCGACGACACCGGCGCGGGATTCGCGGGGGCGGCGCGTGAGCTGCTCGCACGCCCCGAGGAGGAGCGCCGCGCCGCCGCCCGCGCCCGGGCCGAACAGTACGGCTGGCCCGCCGCCGTGGCGGCCTTCCTCGCCGCGCACCGTGCGGCGGCCGTGGTGCCGGCGCCGCTCGGGACGCCGCACCACGGGCAGCCCCGGGCCCAGGAGCGGGTGCAGGACCGGGCGGTCTCCCCGGCCGCCCGGGTGGAGGAGGCGCGATGAGCACGGCCGTGGTGGGCGACGAGGGCGGCGAGACGCTCCCGGGCACGGCGCGCCCGGAGGCGGTGACCCAGGAGCCCCCGCCCCTGACGGCGGTGGCCCCGGGCAGCGTGCGCGGGGAGCGGAATCCGGGTGCCGGGAGCGCCGTCGAGCCGGTGCGGTTCGTGGCCCTCGGCGATTCCCTCACGGAGGGCGTCGGTGACCCGGTCACCGGCGGCTGGCGGGGCTGGGCGGCGCTGCTCTCCGGCTCACTGGCTCCGCCGGGGGTCGGCGTCGAGTTCACCAACCTCGCGCGGAGCGGGGCCCGCACCACCGATCTGACGACCGAGCAGCTGCCCGCCGCGCTGGTGCTGCGCCCCCGGCTGGCCGCCGTGGTGGTCGGGGGCAACGACACCCTGCGGTCGGGGTTCGACATCGGCCGCACCGCCCGGGAGCTGGACACCACGCTCCGCGAACTCTCCCGCGTCGGCGCCCAGGTGCTCACCGCGTGCCTGCCCGACCCGGGCACGCTGCTGCGACTGCCGCGGCCGCTGGCCCGGCCACTGGCCCGCCGGATGGACGCGGTGAACACCGTGGTGCACGCCCTCTCCGCGCGCCACCGCGCCCTCCACCTGCACGTCGCCGGCCTGCCCTGGACGGCGCGGCGCGGCTTGCTGAGCGTGGACCGGCTCCACCCCAGCGCCGAGGGGCACCGGCTGATCGCCCGGGGCTTCCACGAGTTGCTCGCGGCCGCCGGCCGGCCGCTCGGTCCGGCCCCCACCGGCGGTCCCGTCGACCCGCCCCCGGGCGCCGTCGCCGACCTCTGGTGGATGGCCACCCGCGGCACCAGCTGGGTCGCCGAACGCAGCACGGACCTGCTCCCCGGCCTGCTCGCGCTGGCCGCCGTCGAAGGCTGGGCACGCCTGCGCGGCGCCACCGGCCGCCACGACGAGCGGATGGCCCGGGCGGCGGCGGCCGCGCTCGGCGCGCTCGCGCCGGTCGACTCGGACCCACGCGGACCGGTCGACGCGCTCGCACCGGCCGGACCGCACGGCGGCCCGCCGACGTGATCGCGCCTCACCGCCGGACGGACCGCTACCGCCAGTACCGCCCGTTCCGGTGCCGCCCGTTCGCCGCGGTGACCGGCGGGGAACCGTTCGGAGCCGGTGAGGTGTCGTGGTGAGCAGCGGGCGGATCGACCCGCCCGGGTCGAGGAGGGAGTCGGAACGATGACGGACCGACAGAGCGGTGACTTCGGACGTGAGTTGATGGCAGCCGCCGGGGTGCTCTTCCCGTCCGCCGACGGCCGGGTGCTCGTGGTGCGGCTGCCGTACGACCGGAAGCACCCGGTGGCCGTCCCCGGCGGGGGCTGGGATCCGGAGGACCTGTCGCCCCGCGCGACGGCCGTCCGGGAGGTCCGCGAGGAGCTCGGGTTCACGCCTGTGCTCGGCCCACTGGCCTGCATCGACTGGACGCTCGACGATTCCCGCCCGCCGATCGCCGCACACCTCTACTGGGCCGAACCGCTCACCCCCGAGCAGTCGGCCGCGTTCGCTCCGGACACCGCCGAGGTCGGCGGGTGGACCTGGCTGACCGCCGAACAGGCCGCCCACGCGCTGCCGCCCCGCCTCTCCCGGCGGGTCACCGCCTGTCTGCGGGCGCCGCGCTCGGCCGGTCCGCTGGAGCTGGAGGACAGCCACCCGGCCGGGCACACCCTGGAGCATCTGACGGTCGAACCACCGCCGGAGTACACCCGGTTGGCGGGTCTGGCGCTCACCGGGGACACCACCGGGACGGCTGTCGAGCCGTCGGCTCCCCCGATGGACCGGGCGGGCTACATCGCCAGCCGGCCGCGGATCCGGGCGAAGGCCCGGGCCGTCTTCACCGACACGACCGGGCGGGTCCTGCTGGTACGCCTGCGGCCGTGGCCGGGCGGCGGCGAGGAGCCGTACTGGACGCTGCCGGGCGGCGGGATCGAGGCCGACCGGGAGCTGCCCCGGGCGGCGGCCCGGCGGGAGATCCGCGAGGAGCTCGGCTGGGAGTACGAGCCGGGCCGGCTGCTGGCCCTCGACTGGCTGCCCGGCCGGGGCGCGGACCCGGCTCACGACCGGGACACCGCCGTACTCGTCTACCTGTTCGACGGCGGGACCGCGTCGGACGAGCGCCTCGCCTCGATCACGCTGCCCGAGGACGAACTGGTCGAATGGCGGCTCTGCGACCCGGCCGAGGCACGCGCGCTGCTGTCCGCCCCGTCCTGGTCGCGTACTGCCGCCGCGCTCGCCGCCCGCGGCGGCTCCGGCGGACCGGCCGAGCTGGTCGAGGGCCGACCGGTGAGCTGACCGGGCGGCCCGGCCGGTGGCCCCGGTCCACACTGGAGGCATGGAGAACGTGATCACGGACGTCCTGGCCGGCCGTCGGGTGGAGTCGGTCCGCGGCGGCGGGCGGCTCGACATCGACCTGGACGGGCCGGTGACCGTCCGGGTGACGCACGAGTTCCGCTTCGCCGTGCCGTCCGGGGTGGAGCGCTACTACCCCGCGCCGGCCGTCCGCCCGACCGCCCGGCTGCTCGCCCTGGTCGGCCGGACGGTGGGAACCGCCCGGGTGACCCCGGCCGGTGGGCTGGAGCTGGTCTTCGACGGCGACACCGTCCTGTCCGTGCCGCCGCACGCCGTGGTCGCGCCCTGGACGGTGCTCACCCCCGAGGGGGTCGTCTGCTCCGGGCTGGCGGGTGGCGAGGTGACCTGGACGGGCGGCCCGGACCGCTGAGCGGGCCGCACCCGCGGCCGGCGGCCGGACCGGCGGCCGGGCCGGACCCTGCGCCGCGCGACGCAGGGTCCGTGCCACGGACGGGTCGACCGGACCTCGCCTGGGGCTCCGGGCCGTTCCGGCCCCGGAGCGGGTCAGACCTCCATGTCGGCCTCGATCTTCGTCAGCTGGTGGCGGGCCATCGCCAGGTTGGCCCGGCTCTTGTCCAGCGCGAGGTAGAGGAAGAGGCCCTTGCCGCTGCGGCCGGTGAGCGGCCGGATCAGGTGGTACTGGCTGCTGAGGGTGATGAGGATGTCCTCGATGCCGTCCTGTAGGCCCAGCATGTCCATCGTGCGCATCTTGGCCCGGACCACGTCGGTGTTGCCGGCGGCGGCCACGTTGAGGTCCAGCCCGCCGGGGCCGTCGAGGGTGGCGAGTGCCATGCCGCTGTTGTAGTCCACCAGTGCGGCACCGAGGGCGCCTTCGATCACGGTCATGGTCTGCTTGAGCGCGCCTGCTGCGTCCGTCATGTCGGTTTCTCCGGTTCGTTCGTGGGTTGGGGATCGGTGGGACATCGATAGGTGGGGAAAGTCGGAAGTCGACACGTCGACAGGTCTGCCCGTCGACAGATCTGTCCATCGACCGGTCTGTCGTCGACCGGTCGCCGGGTCGGCGGGTCGGCGGGTGGTGCTTCGGGCGGCGGGCGGTCAGCCCACCTCCTTGGACTCCCGCACGTCCTTGGGCGCGAGGGAGTCGGCGAGGAGCTCGGCGATGCGCCCGGCGGAGCGCCTGGCCTCCAGGTGCAGCCGGCCCACGTTCACGTCCGGGTGCGCCAGGAGGGTCAGCACACAGCTTCCGCCGGCCGCGTAGGTGGCGACGTAGCCGTGCTCGCCGCGGACCAGCGACTCCCGGAAGTCGCCCTGCCCGGTCGTGTCGGCGAGCCGCTGCGCCAGGCCGAGGGAGGCCGCCGTCATCGCCGCCAGGCCCGAGGGTTCGGTCCCGTGGGTGTCGTGGGCGACCAGCAGGCCGTCCACGCTGGCCACCAGCCCGCCCGCGAGATGCGGTACCCGATGCTTGAGGGCGCGGAGTTCGGCCAGCAGCTCGGTCTCCAAGGCGATCAGTTGTCTCCTTCCGACACGCTGCTTGAGCGCCCGCCTCATGGCCGTGAGGACGGAGTCGCGGGCGGAGAGAGGTTCAAAGTCGGGCCTCCAGAAGGTCTCGGACCCGGGTCAGCAGCGCGATGTCCGGGTCTGGAACGGTCAGCGGGTGGGTCGCTGCCGGGGTCGGTGGAAGAGCGGCGGAGTGGGTGGCCCCCGCCGGGACTAGCCCGGCCAGCGCGGCCCCGGGGACGCGGCGGCACCGACGGCCGGGTCACCCAGGTCAGCGCCGCCGGCGAGCTGCCGTGGAACTTCGACTACGGCAAGGCCGCCACCGACCAGGACCCCGGCCGCC
>NZ_JBEPAA010000111.1:0-19236 GCF_040298365.1 Kitasatospora sp. NPDC001603 | reverse complement strand
GGCCGCGGTGCTGTGCGGGGCCCCGCGCGCGCCGGTGCGCACGGCGTCGGGCGTCAGGCGTCGGGCGGGGTGCAGGCGCCGATGGCACGGCCGGCCTCGACCGAGGCGCGCTGCGGGTCGCCGGCCCGGATCGCGTCGAGGATCTTGCCGTGCCCGAGGTAGCGCTCGGCGATCAGCTCCGGTCCGACGTCGTGGCGCAGGTGGGCGCGGGTGACCTCGCCGAGGTCGGCGTAGACGGCGGCGAGGACGTCGTTGTGGGCGGCGGCGACCACGGCCTGGTGGAAGGCGGCGTCGGCCTGGATGAAGTCCTCGGCGTCGCCGGAGCGCCAGGCGTCCTCGCGGCGGGCCAGCGTGGCGTCCAGCAGGGCGAGGTCGCGCGCGGTGCGGCGGGTGGCGGCCAGGCCGGCCGCGGAGGTCTCCAGGGTCACCCGCAGCTCGGCGACCTGCGACTGGTCGGCGTCGGCGAAGCGGCGGTGCATGACCCCGGCCAGCTCGCTGGTGGCCAGGACGTAGGTGCCCGAGCCCTGGCGGATGTCCAGCAGCCCGTTGTGGGCGAGGGCGCGGACCGCCTCGCGGACGGTGTTGCGGGCGACGCCGAGCTCCTCGACCAGCGCGGCCTCGGTCGGGATGCGCGAGCCGACGGGCCACTCGCCCGAGGTGATCTGGGCGCGCAGTTGCGCGATCACCTGGTCGGACAGCGGGGTGCGCCTCGGAGAGGACAGCGCCACGGGGACTCCTTGCGGCTTCGGGTCGGCGGTGGGGGCGTCGGCCGGCGGGTGGGTCGGCTTGGGGCGGGTCGGGACATCATGCCAAGTTCGAGGATGCGCTAATTCATCCCATCATTCTATGATGGCTCCCATGCCTTCCGCAGCAGACACCACCACCACCCCACGGACCGGGGCCGGACCGCAGACCGAGCGGCCCGCCACCGGCGCATCCGCCTCCGCCCGCCGGGGCACGTACCTCGGCTGGCTGTTCGCCGTCGCGATCGCCGCCGCCGCCTTCAACCTCCGGCCCGTGGTCACCAGCCTCGGGCCGCTGCTCGACCAGGTCCGCACCGACCTCGGGATGAACCCGACGCTGGCCGGCCTGCTGACCGCCGTCCCCTCGCTCTGTTTCGCGCTGTTCGGCTTCGCCGCGCCCGGCATGGCCCGGCGGTTCGGGCCGATCGCGGTGGTCGCGGCCGGCATGGGAGCGATCACGGCCGGCGTGCTGGCCCGCTCGTTCGCCGGCGGCACGGCGGTGTTCCTGCTGCTCACCGCGCTCGCGCTGGCCGGGGTGGCGGTCTCCAACGTGCTGATCCCGGTGGTGATCAAGCGCTACTTCCCGGAGAAGGTCGGTCCGATGATCGGCCTGTACTCCATGTCGCTGTCGGCCGGCACCGCGCTCGCCGCCGCCGTCACCGTGCCGCTGACCAGCGCGCTCGGCGGGGACTGGCGGGTCGGCCTGGGCGTCTGGGCGGCCCTCGGCGCGGTCGCGCTGCTGCTCTGGCTGCCGGTCGCGGTGACCAGGCGCGAGCGCGGCGGGAAGACCGGCGGGGCGGTCGCCAAGCTGCCGATCACCCGCAGCCGCACCGCCTGGGCGATGGCCTGCTTCTTCGGCCTCCAGGCCACCGGCGCCTACGTGGTGATGGGCTGGCTGCCGAAGATCTTCCAGGACGCCGGGGTCTCCGAGGGCACCTCCGGGGTGCTGCTGGCCCTGACCATGGTGATCGGCGTCCCGGTCTCCTTCGTGCTGCCCAACCTCGCCGCGCGCCGTGGTGACCAGCGGCTCTTCGTCGTGGTGCTGGCCTCCTGCGGCATCGCCGGGTACGCCGGGCTGGCGCTGGCGCCGGCCGGCGTACCGTGGGTCTGGGCGACCCTGGTCGGCCTCTCCAACTGCGCCTTCCCGCTGGTGCTCACCATGATCGGCCTGCGGGCCCGGACGGCCGGCGGGGTGGCCCAGCTCTCCGCGTTCGCCCAGGGCGTCGGCTACCTCATCTCCATCCCCGGCCCGATCCTGATCGGCCGGCTGTACCAGGCCACCGGTGAGTGGTACCTGCCGCTGGGCTTCCTCGCCGTGCTGCTGGTGCCCCAGATGCTGTTCGGCCTGCGGGCCGCGCGGGCCCGGCACATCGAGGACGAGGCGGTCCTCCCCGCCGCCGCCGGCGCCGCGGCGTAGCGGGGCCGCTGACGGGCGGGCACGACCGGGGTGGGAGAATCCGGTCATGCCCGTACTCGACCCGAACCCCACCGACGGCCACAAGAAGCTCGGCCAGATCGCCGCACTGATCGTCGGCATCGTGGTGCTGCTGGCGATCGTCGCCACGGTGGCCCAGAACCTCGGCTGATCCGCCGCGCGGCCCCGCCGGGGCCGATCCGGCCGGTCAGCGACGCCGGCCGGTCCGCGCCCGCGGACCGGCCGCGGTACCGCACGCCGACCGCCGGTGAACGGCGCACGATGGCACCCGGCACCCCGGAGAGTGGCGGCAACCGGCGGCATCGCGCCCCCGGGCCGCTTTTCTGCCAAGCTTGCTGGGTATGAGCGCCGACACGCCCCGCAGGATCATCGTTCTCCGCCATGCCAAGGCCGACTGGCCCAACGGCGTCGACGACCACGAGCGGCCGCTGGCCGACCGGGGCCGCCACCAGGCCCCGGAAGCCGGCCGCTGGCTCGCCGACTCCGGCATCAACCCCGACTACGTGCTCTGCTCCACGGCCCTGCGCACCCGTGAGACCTGGAAGCTCGCCGCGCACGAACTGCCGAAGCGCGCCCGCAGGACGGTGTACGAGGACCGGATCTACGAGGCCAGCCCCGGGGAGATCATCGCCGTCCTCCAGGAGACCCCCGAGGACCACCCCGACGTGGTGCTGGTGGGCCACAACCCGGGCGTGCTCGGGCTGACCCAGGTGCTGGCCGGGGACGAGGGCGACCGGGAGGCGCTGGAGCGGCTGCGGCTCGGCGGCTTCCCGACCGCGGCCGTCGCGGTGCTCAGCTTCGACGGCTCCTGGAAGGGCGTCGAGCCGGGCGTGGCCGCGCTGGTCTCGTACTTCACGCCGCAGGACTGAGCCGAACGGCCCCCGCGCCGCCCGGTCCGGGCGCGGTGGCCGAAGAGGGGCACGAGGACCGGTCCTCGTGCCCCTCGGGCGCGTCCGGCCGCGGCTACTCGGTCGGCGTGCCGTCCAGCGCGTCGGCCGCCTCGACCTCTTCGCGGGTGATGCCCAGCAGGTACAGCACGGTGTCCAGGAAGGGCACGTTCACCGCGGTGTCGGCGGCCTCCCGGACCACCGGCTTGGCGTTGAACGCCACGCCCAGCCCGGCCGCGTTCAGCATGTCCAGGTCGTTGGCGCCGTCGCCGATCGCGACGGTCTGCTCCAGCGGCACCTTCGCCTGCTCGGCGAAGCGGGCCAGCCAGCGGGCCTTGCCGGCCCGGTCCACGATCTCGCCGACCACCCGGCCGGTGAACCTGCCGTCCACCACCTCCAGGGTGTTGGCCGCCGCGAAGTCCAGGCCCAGCTGCTCCACCAGGTGGTCGGTGACCTGGGTGAAGCCGCCGGAGACCACCGCGACCTGGAAGCCCAGCCGCTGCAGCGTGCGGATCAGGGTCCGCGCGCCCGGGGTGAACCTGACCTCGGCGCGGACCTTCTCGGTCACCCCGGCGTCCAGGCCGGCCAGCAGCGCGACCCGGGCGTGCAGCGACTCGGCGAAGTCCAGCTCGCCGCGCATCGCCGCGGCCGTCACCGCGGCGACCTCCGCCTCGCAGCCCGCGTGGGCGGCGAAGAGCTCGATCACCTCGTCCTGGATCAGCGTGGAGTCGACGTCCATCACCACCAGGCGCTTGGCCCGGCGTTCCAGGCCCGCCGCGACCACCGCGATGTCCACCCGCTGCTGGGCCGCCTCCTGGGCCAGCGCGGCGCGCAGCGTGTCCGTGGCGACACCGGAGACGGCCAGCTCGACCGCGGTCACCGGGTACTTGGCCAGCCGGAAGACGCGGTCGATGTTGCCGCCCGAGTCGGTGATCCGGGAGGTGAGCGCCGACACCGCGGTGGCGGTCAGCGGGTGGCCGAGCACGGTGACGTGCGAACGGCCCTCGCGGCGCGGCCGGTTGTCGCCGATGCCGGAGATGATCTCGGCCTGGAGCTTCTGCTCCTCGGCCCAGCGGTGCACGGTGGAACGCAGCTCGCCCTCGGCACCGGGCGCGGTCGGCGGGGTGACCAGGGCGCACAGCGTTATCCGGCCGCGGGTGACGACCTGCTCGATGTCGATGACGTCGACGCCGAACCCGGACAGGGTGGCGAAGAGACCGGCGGTGATGCCGGGGCGGTCCTTGCCGAACACCTTGACGAGCAGGGTGCGCTCGTCCTCGGTCCGGGGCTGCGGGGCGGGGAACGGCTCGGCGGCCAAGGGCGATGCGTTCATGGTGGCTCCCACGCTACCCGCCGGCCGGCGGCGCCACGGCACCCGTCCGCGTCGTGGACGGGGGTGTGGAGCGGGTGTGGGCGGTGTGCGCACCACCCGGGTGACCGGACGGTGGCGCGCGGGCGACGCCCCGGGGGCGGTGGCGGGGGCGTCCGCGAATCGTTGCCGCCTGGTCACAGTCACCGGGGGTGACTTTCACCAACGGGCGGCGGGCTGGAATGATTCCCCCCGTCGGATTCAGGACATCGCACCCCCGACCGGGGGCAAAATCGGGGGACCGAGAGAGCGGGGCAGGCGAGCAGTGCCGCAACTCGTCATTGATATCAACGGACAGCAGCGGACTCTGGAGCCGGGGCGGTCGTACACCATCGGGCGCAACCCGCAGTCGGACTTCCCGTTCGACGACGCCAGGGTCTCCTGGCAGCACGCCACCATCTCGTTCAACGGGGCCGGTTGGCAGCTCGACGACCACGGGAGCACCAACGGCACGTACACCGCCGGCGCCCGGACCCAGCAGGCCCCGCTCTTCCCCGGCGCGGTGGTCAACCTCGGCAACGCCGAGAACGGCCCCCGGCTGAGCTTCTCCGCTCCCGCCCAGGCCGCCGCGCCCGCCCCCGCCTGGCACGAGGCCGCCACCAGCCGCAGCCACGTCCCGCCCGCCCAGCAGCAGGCGCCCGTCCAGCAGCCGTGGGCCCAGCAGCAGCCACCGGTGCCGCAGCAGGCCTACCAGCCGCCGGTCCAGCAGCAGTGGGGCGGCGGGCAGCCGCCGGCCTTCCCGCAGCAGCAGGGCTTCCCCCAGCAGGCGCCCCAGCACGGCGGCTTCCCGCAGCAGCAGGCGCCGCAGCACGAGGCCGGCGGCCCGCAGCCGACGATGATCCGCAACCTGACCGCGGGGATGAACACCGTCCGGATCGGTCGCGCGCTCGACAACGACATCGTCGTCTCCGACCTCCAGGTCTCCCGCCACCACGCCGAGCTGCGCCAGCTGCCGGACGGCCGGTACGAGATCGTCGACCTGGGCAGCCACAACGGCATCTTCCTCAACGGCCGGCCCGTCCAGCGCCAGCTGATGGGGCCGCAGGACCGCCTGACGGTCGGCCACTCCAGCTTCGTCCTGGTCGGCGACCAGCTGCAGGAGTTCGTCGACACCGGCGCGGTCTCCTTCTCCGCCCGCCACCTGACCGTCGAGGTCGACTTCAAGGGCGGCAAGAAGGTCCTGCTCAACGACGTCAGCTTCGGCGTCCCGGAGAAGTCGCTGGTCGCCGTCATCGGCCCGTCCGGCTCCGGCAAGTCGACCCTGCTGCGCGCCCTCACCGGCTACCGCCCGGCCGACCGCGGCGACGTCCTCTACGACGGCCGCAACCTCTACAAGCAGTTCGCCGAACTGCGCTCGCGGATCGGCCTGGTGCCGCAGTCGGAGATCCTGCACAAGGAGCTGACCGTCCGCACCGGCCTCAAGTACGCGGCCCGGCTCCGGTTCCCCGGTGACACCGAGGCGCGCGAGCGCGAGGCGCGGATCGACGAGGTGCTCTACGAGCTGCGCCTGGACAAGCGCGCCGACAACCGCATCACCGCGCTCTCCGGCGGCCAGCAGAAGCGCGTCTCGGTCGCCCTGGAACTGCTCACCAAGCCCTCGCTGATCTTCCTGGACGAGCCCACCTCCGGCCTCGACCCGGGCATGGACCGCGAGGTCATGCAGATGCTGCGCGGCCTCGCCGACGACGGCCGCACCATCCTGGTCGTCACCCACTCGGTGGCCGAACTCGCCCTCTGCGACCGGCTCCTGGTGATGGCTCCGGGCGGCTCGGTGGCCTACTTCGGGCCGCCGGACGAGGCGCTGCACTTCTTCGGGTACGAGACCTGGGCCGACGTCTTCCAGGCCTTCGAGAACTACCCGGACCACGACTGGGCCGGCCGCTACCGGGGGTCGGTGCACTACCAGCAGTACTCCGCCGACGTGGACGCCGGGGCCGTGCAGTCCGCCCAGATCGTCCAGGAGGCCGTCCGCCCGCCGAAGCCGCAGAGCTGGGGCTCGCAGCTGTGGACGCTGATCCGCCGCTACGCCTCGGTGCTCGCCTCCGACCGCGGGTTCCTGGCGCTGTCGATCCTGCTCCCGGCTGTGCTCGGCGCGGTCAGCGTGCTGATCCCGAACGATCCCGGGCTGGCGCCGAACCCGAAGTCGCAGCTCGGGATCAACAGCGGCGCCGCGACGATCATGCTGATCCTGGCGATCGGCGCCTGCTTCTCCGGAGCCGCCAACTCGGTCCGAGAGCTGATCAAGGAACGGGCGATCTACGAACGGGAACGGGCCACCGGCCTCTCCCGGTCGGCGTACATGATGTCCAAGATCATCGTGCTGGGCTTCTTCAGCGTGGTCCAGGGCGCGATCATCTCGGCCGTCGGCTACCTGCCGCGCAAGCTGCCCGAGCACGGTCTGATCATCAAGGACCTGCCGATCATCGAGATGAGCATCGGCCTGATCCTGCTGAGCTTCGCCTCGATGATGTTCGGCCTGATGATCTCCGCCCTGGTGAAGACCGCCGAGAAGACCATGCCGCTGCTGGTCATGTTCGCGATCATCCAGGTCGTCTTCACCGGCTGCCTCTTCCAGATCTTCAGCAAGCCGGGCCTGGAGCAGTTCGCCTGGCTGATGCCGGCCCGCTGGGGCGTCGGCATGGTCGCCACCACGCTCGACCTGTCCAAGCTGCTCGGGCCCTGGAACAAGGACTTCAAGAACCCCGAGTACGACGCGATCTGGGGCCACAACGTCGGCCAGCTGGTGCTGGACGGCGGCATCCTGATCGTGATGTCGATCGTCATCGGCGTCATCGTGACGCGCCTCCAGCGCCGCCACGAGCCCGAGGTCATGCAGAAGGGCTGACCCGCCCGCACCGCACCGCTCACCCAGGGGCGGCCCCACCCGGCGACGGGCGGGGCCGCCCCTCGGCGTACCGGCGCCCCTCCGCGTACCGGCCCCGTCGCCCAAGGGCCTCGGGCCCTAGGTCTGTGGACCTGCTCCCCGCGCGCCCGCGGACCGACGCGGAGGCCGCCCCGGCGGCGGTAGTTTGGCCGTATGCCCACCGCGCCCAGTGACCGCCGGCCCCCGGCCGGCCTGCTGCCCGTCGACCGGATCCCGGTCGGCCCGCCGGCCGCCGGCCCGCTGCCCGCCTGCGAGCCCTGCCTGGCCGGGATCGAGGCCATCAGCCAGGCACTGCTCGCGATGAGCCGCCACCTGGAGGTCCGCGAGGTGCTGCGGCGGATCACCGCCTCCGCCCGCGGCCTGCTCGGCGCCGAGTACGCCGCCCTCGGCGTGCCCGACGACCACGGCGGCTTCGCCCAGTTCGTCGTCGACGGCGTCACCGACGAGCAGTGGCGGGCCATCGGCCCGCTGCCCCGCCAGCACGGCGTGCTCGCCGAGATGCTGCACGAGACCGGCCCCATCCGGCTCGCCGACGTGCGCGAGGCCCCCGCCTTCGGCGGCTGGCCCGCCGCCCACCCCGAGATGGACGCCTTCCTCGGGATGCCCGTCCTCGACACCGACGCCGCCGAGGACGAGCCGCACGTGATGGGCGTGATCTTCCTCGCCAACAAGCGCGGCGGCGGCGGCTTCACCGACCACGACGAGGAACTGCTGCGGATCCTCGCCGCGCACGCCGCCCTCGCCCTCTCCAACGCCCGCCTCTACGAGCGCAGCCGCGAGCTGACCCTGGCCGGCGAGCGCGCCCGGATCGCCCACGACCTGCACGACGCCGTCTCGCAGAAGCTCTTCTCGCTCCGCCTCACTGCCAAGGCCGCCGCCAAGCTCGTCGACCGCGACCCGGCCCGGGCCCGCGCCGAACTCGCCGAGGTCGCCAAACTCGCCGCCGAGGCCGCCGACGAGCTGCGCGCCGTCGTGGTCGAGCTGCGCCCAGCCGCCCTGGAGGAGGACGGCCTCAGCGCCACCCTCGCCTCGCAGGTGCAGGTCCTCGACCGCGCCCACAGCGCCGACGTCGCCTTCGCCGCCGAGGGCGTCCGCGCCCTGCCGCCGGCCCAGGAGGCGGCCCTGCTGCGGATCGCGCAGGAGGCCCTGCACAACGCGCTGCGCCACTCCGACGCCCGCAGCGTCACCGTCACCCTGACCGGCACGCCCGCGCGCGGCGCCGTCCTGCGGGTGCGCGACGACGGCCGGGGCTTCGACCCCGAGTCGGTCCGCCGGGCCGGCCGCCACCTCGGCCTGGCCTCGATGCGCGACCGCGCCGCCGCCGTCGGCGGCACGCTCACCCTGGACTCGGCCCCCGGGAAGGGGACGGTCGTCGAGATGGAGGTCCCCGGTGCCTGACACCACGCCAGCGATCCGCGTCCTGCTGGTCGACGACCACCAGGTGGTCCGCCGCGGTCTGCGCACCTTCCTGGAGGTCCAGGACGACATCGAGGTGGTCGGCGAGGCCGCCGACGGCGCCGAAGGCGTCGACCGGGCCCGGGAGCTCGACCCCGACGTCGTCCTGATGGACCTCAAGATGCCCGGCGTCGACGGCATCGAGGCACTGCGCACGCTCAAGGGCGAGGGCAGCCGGGCCCGGATCCTGATCGTCACCAGCTTCACCGAGCACCGCACCATGGTCCCCGCGCTGCGGGCCGGCGCCGCCGGGTACGTGTACAAGGACGTCGACCCGGAGGCGCTGGCCGGGGCGATCCGCTCGGTCCACGCCGGCCACGTGCTGCTCCAGCCCGAGCTCGCGGAGGCGCTGCTCGCCGACGACGGCCCCCGCCAGCCGCAGGGCCGCGGCGCCACCCTCACCGAGCGCGAGCGCGAGGTGCTCGGCCACATCGCCGACGGGCGCTCCAACCGGGAGATCGCGCGGAGCCTGCACCTGTCGGAGAAGACGGTGAAGACGCACGTCTCCAACATCCTGATGAAGCTGGACCTCGCCGACCGCACCCAGGCCGCGCTCTGGGCCGTCCGGCACGGCGAGGCCCGCGAGGCGTAGCGGCCGGCGCCGCCGGGCCGGGGGCGGAAATCAGCCCTTCTCGTCGACCAGCGCGTTGTACGCCGCCACCTGGGCCCGCCGGGCGGTCCGCCGCAGGGGGTCCAGCACCGCCTGGCGGGAGGCCATCTCCGAGGCGCTGACCGCCGCGCCGTGCCCACCCGAGGCGATCGCCAGCAGCGCCGTCACCTGCCGGGCCGACTCCAGCACGCGGACGGCGCGCGGCGGGTACCCCGGGGCGAGCAGCTCGACGTGCCCCCGCCGCCGGTACGCCTCCAGCGCCCGCAGCGCCTCCGGTCCGGCCCCGGCCACGTCCAGCCGGGCCAGCATCGCCGTCGCCTCCCGCAGCCCGTCCGCCAGCTCGCGCTCCGCCTCGTGCAGCGACGGCACGTCGGCCGGGGGCGCGTCGTTCACCTCCGAGCAGCGCCAGAGCACCATCGCCGAGCGGTCCCCGACCGGCCCGAACACCTCGATCTCCGGCACCAGCCCGAGCGGCGCCCCGACCGCCAGCACGGCCTCGCCCGCGCCCAGCGCCCGGGCGTTGAACGGCGCCGGACCGGTCAGCCCGAGCGGGTGGCCGGCGGACGGCAGGGCCAGCCGAAGCCCCCGCACCCCCAGCACCCTCAGCCGCCCCAGCGCCCAGGTGAGCCCGTGCCGCTCGCCCGGCTCGTCGCCCGGCAGTCCGGTCACCCGGTGGCTCTCGTCACTGCCCAGCACCGCCGAGGCGGCGTCGTCGGGCGGTACCAGACCGGCCAACAGGGCGTTGCCCCAAGCGGCCAGCCGCCCCGAACGGGGCTCTTCGTACGGATTGTCGGCAGGAGTCGCGAGCATCCGGCCAGCCTACGGAATCGGCGGTCATCCGCGTGGCGTAGGTTTGCCCATGCGCGTGCGGCGCACCCACTCCGTGCCCACCGGCCGCCGGAGTAGGCTGCCCGCCCGCACCGACGGCCGAATTTCTGTTTTGGGGAAGGCATAGGCATGAGCGACGTGCTGGAGCTGGTGGACGTATCCGTGGTCCGGGAGGAGCGCGCGCTGGTCGACCAGGTCTCGTGGTCCATCTCCGAGGGCGAGCGCTGGGTCATCCTCGGCCCCAACGGCGCCGGGAAGACGACCCTGCTGCAGATCGCCTCCACGTACCTCTTCCCGACCACCGGCAAGGTGTCCGTCCTCGGCGAGAAGCTCGGCGAGGTCGACGTCTTCGAGCTGCGCTCCCGGATCGGCCTGGCCGGCGCCGCCATGTTCGACAAGCTGCCCGCCGGCCAGAGCGTGCTGCAGACCGTGCTCACCGCCGCCTACGGCATGACGGTCAGCTGGCAGGAGAAGTACGAGCAGGCGGACGAGTCCCGCGCGCTCGCCCTGCTGGACCGCCTCGGCATGGCCGGGCTGACCGAGCGCAAGTTCGGCACCCTCTCCGAGGGCGAGAAGAAGCGCACCCTGATCGCCCGCGCCCTGATGACCGACCCCGAGCTGCTGCTGCTGGACGAGCCCGCCGCCGGACTGGACCTCGGCGGCCGCGAGGACCTGGTGCGCCGCCTCGGCGCGCTCGCCCAGGACGAGTTCGCCCCGGCGATGGCCATGGTCACCCACCACGTGGAGGAGATCGCGCCGGGCTTCACCCACGTGCTGATGATCCGCCAGGGCAAGGTGCTCACCGCCGGTCCGATCGACACCGAGCTGACGGCGCGCAACCTCTCCAGGTGCTTCGGCCTGCCGCTGACCCTGGAGCGCCACGGCGACCGCTGGTCCGCGCAGGGCCTGCCGCTCGGCTGAGGCCCGTGCCGGGCCGTCCTCCGAGCCGCCCGCGGGCCCCGGCCGGAGCCCGGGGAATCCGGCTGAACTCCACTGAACTGGAGCCGGTCGCACGTGCGACCGGTTTCCGCCCCTCCACCTGCGGGAACTGTCCGCCTCGAAGGCCCTTCGCTCCCTAGGATGGACACGTGGACAGCTGGATCTGGTGGCTCCTGGCCGCCGTCGGCCTCGGCATACCCCTGGTCGTCACCGCGATGCCGGAGTTCGCGATGTTCGCGGTCGGCGCGCTCGCCGCGGCCGGTGTCGCGGGGCTCGGTGCCGGGGCGGTGGTCCAGGTCCTGACCTTCGTCGTGGTCTCGGTCGCCCTGCTGGTCGTGGTCCGCCCGATCGCGTACCGGCAGCTCAGGAAGGGCCCGCAGATCAAGATGGGCATCGAGGCGCTTCCGGGCGCCACCGCGATCGTCGCGGAAAGAGTCGACGGGGAGGGCGGGCGGATCAAGCTCAAGGGCGAGATCTGGTCGGCCCGCGCGCTCAACCCCGGCAGCGTGTACGAGCCGGGGCAGCAGGTCGACGTCGTCGAAATCCAGGGCGCGACCGCCCTGGTCGTCTAGGGGAGAGTCCGTGGAACCCGTCCTTATCGTCCTGGTCGTCCTGGTCGTGGTGGCATTCATCGCGCTGATCAAGACGATTCAGGTCATCCCGCAGGCCAGCGCCGCGATCGTGGAGCGCTTCGGCCGCTACACCCGGACGCTCAACGCGGGACTGAACATCGTCGTCCCGTTCATCGACCGGGTCCGCAACCGCATCGACCTGCGCGAGCAGGTCGTGCCCTTCCCGCCGCAGCCGGTGATCACCCAGGACAACCTGGTGGTCAACATCGACACGGTGATCTACTACCAGGTCACCGACGCCCGGGCCGCCACCTACGAGGTCGCCAGCTACATCCAGGCGATCGAGCAGCTGACCGTCACCACGCTGCGCAACATCATCGGCTCGATGGACCTGGAGTCGACGCTGACCTCCCGCGAGGTGATCAACGCCGGTCTGCGCGGCGTCCTGGACGAGGCCACCGGCAAGTGGGGCATCCGCGTCAACCGCGTCGAGCTGAAGGCGATCGAGCCGCCGACCTCCATCCAGGACTCGATGGAGAAGCAGATGCGCGCCGACCGTGACAAGCGCGCCGCGATCCTCACCGCCGAGGGCGCCCGGCAGGCGCAGATCCTGCGGGCCGAGGGTGAGAAGCAGGCCGAGGTGCTCAAGGCCGAGGGTGAGGCGCAGGCCGCGGTGCTGCGCGCCGACGGTGAGGCCGCCGCGATCCGCACCGTCTTCGAGGCGATCCACGACGGCGACGCCGACCAGAAGCTGCTCGCCTACCAGTACCTGCAGACCCTGCCCGAGCTCGCCAAGGGCGACTCCAACAAGCTGTGGATCATTCCCAGCGAGGTCGGCGACGCGCTCAAGGGCCTCGGCGGCGCCTTCACCGGCCTGGCCGGCAACGGCGGCATCAACGGCGGTGCGGCCGCCGCCCCCAGCGCCCCGGCCCCGGCCGCGACCCAGGTCCCGCTCGACCCGGCGGCCGGTCCGCGCCCGCTGGACACCGACACCAAGGGCGCCGCCCGCCCCCGGGTGGACCCGGCCCGCGAGTACCGGAAGATCGACCCGGAGTGAGCTGAGCCCGTCCCACGCGGCGCCGAGGGCCCGCCACCCGTCGCACGGGTGGCGGGCTCTCGGCCTGCTCCGCCTCCGCCCGGCATTCGGGGTGCGCCCGCCCGGCCTCCGTCGTGCGCCCGTCGTGCGTCCGCCAGGCTTCCGTCGTGCGTCCGTCGTGCGTCCGTCGGCTCCGGTGAACGGGCGTGTGGTGTACGTCCCGAATCGTGGGCGGACCCTGGTAGCGGCACCCCGCCGTCCGGCATGATCGCCTCGGACAGGTCCGAGACGAGAGGTGGCCCATGACGCTCTGGGAGGCGATCGCCGTCCTGGTGGCGGGTGTCGGCGCGGGGATGATCAATGTGATCGTCGGCTCCGGGACCCTGATCACCTTCCCGGTGCTGCTCGCCGTCGGCATCCCGCCGGTCACCGCCAACGTCTCCAACGCCTTCGGCCTGGTGCCCGGCTCGCTCAGCGGTGTGATCGGCTACCGGCGGGAACTGGCCGACCAGGGCCGCCGGCTGGTCCGCCTCGGCATCGCCGCCCTCCTCGGCGGCCTGGTCGGCGCCGTGCTGCTGATCGAGCTGCCGAGCAGCGCCTTCGACACCATCGTGCCGGTGCTGATCCTGCTGGCCCTCGTCCTGGTGGTGATCCAGCCCCGGGTGGCCAAGGCGGTCGCCGCCCGGCGCCGGCCCGGGGGCGACCCAGACGGCGGCCTGGCGCTGCTCGCCGGCGTCTTCCTGACCGGCATCTACGGCGGCTACTTCGGTGCCGCGCAGGGCGTCCTGCTGCTGGCCCTGATGGGCATGCTGCTCCAGGAGGACCTGCAGCGGATCAACGGGGTGAAGAACGCGCTGGCGATGATCGTCAACGGCGTCGCCGCGGTGTTCTTCCTCTTCACCTCGACCATCAACTGGGCCGCCGCCGGGCTGATCGCCGTCGGCTCGCTCTGCGGTGGCCTGCTCGGTGCCAAGGTCGGGCGCAAGCTGCCGCCGCCGGCGCTGCGCGGGGTGATCGTGGTGGTCGGCCTGGTGGCCGTCACCAAGCTGCTCGTCAGCTGACGGTCCGCCGGTCGCCGCGGTGCTTCTCGACCTGTCCGAGCTGTCTGACTTGTTCGACGTGTTCCCGGAATTCGATGTGGAGGACGCCATGGCCCTGGAGATGCGCGACACCTGCGAACGTTGCGCGGTGTCGCTGACGGCGGACGGCCCGGCGTCCCTATGCTCCTACGAGTGCACCTTCTGTCCGGACTGTGCCGAGGCCATGGCCGCCACCTGCCCCAACTGCGGCGGCGAACTGGTGCCCCGTCCGCGCCGGAGGGCCTGACCCTTCACCAGTCACCCCCGACACCCGGGAGCGGTTCGATGAGCAGCAGAGCGCGTCTGACGGAGGACGAGATCACGGTCGCCCTGGCCGATCTGCCGGAGTGGAGCCGGGACGGCGACAGCATCGTCCGCACCGCCGACGCGGCGGACTTCCCGGCGGCGATCCGGGTGGTCGTCGCGGTCGCGGAGCAGGCGGAGGCGCTGGACCACCACCCGGACATCGACATCCGCTGGCGGACGCTGCACTTCGCGCTCTCCACCCACAGCGCGGGTGGCCTCACCTCGCTGGACGTCACCCTGGCCGGCCGCATCGACGCCGCCCTGCGGGCCGAGTCCGCCTGACGCCTCCCGGGCCTGTCCCGCACCTGCCCGCACCCGTGCCGCACCGGCCTCGTGGTGCCTCAGGGGGCCTCCTTCCGGCCCTGTCGAGGCCGGAAGGAGGCGCTCCGGGCGGCGTGAGATGCTGACTGCCGCATCGCCGGCGGTCGGGAGGGACGGAACGGATGGCGCAGGATCCCCTCGGAGACGCCGCACAGCAGCCGTGGTACCCGCAGCAGGACTGGCAGACGGCGTACCCGGACCAGCAGCAGTGGCAGGGCGGCCACGGGTACGACGGCGGTACCGGCCACCCGGCCGACGGCCACCTGCCGCACGGCCACGGGCAGGGCGGCTACCCGCAGACCGCGTACCCGCAGGCGGTGTACCCGCAGACGGGCTACCCGGAGACCGGCTACCCGGGGGCCGGCTATCCGCAGACGGGCTATCCGCAGGCCGGATACGCGGAGTACCCCCAGACCGGGTACGGCCAGGGCGGGCAGCACCAGCCGTCCTACCCGTACGGCGACTACGGGCAGCAGCAGTACGCCCCGTACGCCGTCCCGCAGCAGCCGACCGGTGAGGAGCTGTACGCCCCGCCGGGTGCCGCGTACTCCACCGACGGCTATGTGCGGCCCGAGCCCGAGCCCGAGCCTGAGCCGGTCGGCGAGCCCGGGCCGGTTGACGAGCCCGAGCCCGCCCCGGCCGCCGCCGTCGCGTCGAAGCCCGCCGGTGGTGGCCCCCGGTCGACCGGGCGGCGCCGTGGCGCCGAGGTGGACGTGCGTGCGGACGCGGACGTGCGGGGGGCCGGGAAGCGGTCCGCCGGCTTCGGGTCCAAGGCCCGGGCCGCGGCCGACGCGGTGGTCTCCGCCGACCACGCCCCCGGCCGGCGGGCCCTGATGGTCCGGACCGGCGCCGGGGTGGCGGCGCTCGGCGTTCTGGTGGCGGCGGCCGTGACGGTCGGTGCGCAGGGCGGGGGCACGGCCGCCGCCGGGGGAGAACCGGGCTTCACCGTCGCCCACGCCAAGGCCTGGTCGGCCCAGCCCGCCGCCGCACTCCAGCCGGGCACCGACGACACGCTGGTCGGCAGCTGGCTGCTGGCCGACGCGGTGGTGCGGGCCGATGCCACCGGCGTCCACGCCTACGACCTGGCGGCCGGCAAGCCGACCTGGTCGGTTCAGCCCCCGGTGGCCGGGGCCGCTCCCTGCGGGCTCTCGGCGGGCGTCAACCAGGCCGGTCTGGGCGCCGTGCTGTTCCGGAGCCGGCCGGACCCGAAGAGCCCGTGCACGGTGGTGGCCGCAGTCGACAGCAAGACCGGTCGGACGGCGTGGAGCAAGCCGCTCTCCGATGCGAAGGGCGGCTACACCGCGCGGGTCGGCGTCACCGAGGACAAGGTGATCGCGGTCGGCGACGACCACGTGGTCGCCTGGGAGTCGGTCGACGGCGCGGACGTCTGGCAGTACACCGGGCAGGGCAAGTTCTGCACCCTCTCCGGTGGAGTCACCGGCAAGACCGTCATGGTGGCGAGCTCCTGCGCCGACTCCACCCCCGTCGACCAGGCCGTCTCGCTGAACACCGCCGACGGCAAGGTGAGCTGGTGGCGCGGCCTCAACAACCAGCCGAAGACGGTCACGGTGCTCTCCGCCGAGCCCTCCGTGGTGCTGACCACGGGGGCCAGGCCGGAGGACGACAAGGTGTTCGCCTGGGGCCCGGCCGGCGACCCGGCCGCCGAAATACCGGTCGCCGCCGGCGAGGGCAGGCTGGACGCCGCCCACGGTACGTTTTCGGCCACCCCCGGTGTCTTCTTCCAGGACCGGACGATGGTCACCACGCTGGCCCCGGCGAACGGCGGCGGTGCGATCTCCGTCGTCGGGTACGACCTGGACAGCGGCAAGCAGCGCTGGAAGGCGGCCGCCGCCGAGAAGGGCGTCGCCCGGGCCGTCGGTGTGGACGGCGGCGCGCTGGTGCTCGCCGCCGACGAACGCCTCGAACAGCCCGCCCACCTCAGCCGCTTCGCGCTCGCCGGCGGCCAGGAGACGGTCGGCGGCAACTTCCCCCAGGGCACCGGCTCGCTGCTGGTCTCCGGCCGCGTCCTGATCGGCGGTGGCCGGGTCGTCGCGGTGCCCGAGCACTCGGCCAACTTCGGGATAGCGGCCGGGTACCAGGCCAAGGGCTGAGCCCCGGCCGTCCGGGGCCCAGCCCTTCGCGGCCGGGGCCCAGCCCTTCGCGGCCGGGGCTCAGCCCTTCACGGCCGGGGCGGCCGGGGCGGCTACGCGGCGGAGGCGGCCACCGGGGCAGGCAGCCAGTCCGCCAGGTCCCGGAGGTCCGAGCCGCGCAGGCCGAGCGCCATCATCAGGGTGGCCTGCGGGGTCGGGACGAACGGCTTGCGCAGCAGCTTCATCCCCGCCTGCTCCGGCGTCCGGTCGGCCTTGAGCTGGTTGTCCTCGGCGCAGGCGGCCACCGTGTTCAGCCAGCTGTCGGCCCCGCCGCGGGAGCGGGGCTGCAGGTGGTCCACGGTGGTGGCCCGGCGCCCGCAGTAGGCGCACAGGTGCTGGTCCCGGACGAGGACACCGCGGCGGGACCACGGAGCCTGTTGTCGGAACGGCACCCGCACGTAGCGTTGCAGTCTGATCACCCGGGGCACCGGGACGGATACGCCCGTACCGCGGATGCTCCGCAGCGGATGGGCCTGCTCGACCACGGCCTTGTCCTGGAGCACCAGGACCACGGCGCGCTGGAGCGACACCGTCGTCAGGGGCTCGTAGCTCGCGTTCAGAACCAGCGTGTTGCGCACCTCGGCACACCCTTTCCCCGGGCGTGCCACGGCGGCACGACCGTCTCCACACACGTCACTGCCGCCGCACGGCGGTGGGACCACTCTGAAGGGGCCCCGGGCCGACGAACAACGGAATTTCCGGTGGAGGTGAGGGGTGGGGCAGGGGAGGGGGAGCGTTCCGCCGGGAGTCCGCGCGGCCCGCGGGAGCGCTGCGGACAGCCGCCCGGTCGGACGCCTCGGCGAAAACCCGATGGCCGGGACCGCGTAGGCTCTACCACGCTGGAGCCGTTCCGTACCGGGGCCCGACCGAACCGGGTCCGTACCGGGCGGACGCCCGATCCAAGGAGAAGCGTGACCGTGACGGACATCGTCGACGAGCTGCGGTGGCGTGGGCTGATCGCCCTGTCCACCGACGAGGACGCACTGCGCAAGGCGTTCGCGGACGGCCCGGTCACGTTCTATTGCGGCTTCGACCCGACGGCCCCCAGCCTGCACCTCGGGAACCTGGTGCAGATCCTGACCATGCGCCGCATCCAGCAGGCGGGGAACCTCCCGCTGGGCCTGGTCGGCGGCGCCACCGGCCTGATCGGTGACCCCAAGCCGACCGCCGAGCGCGTCCTGAACGACCCCGAGACGGTGGCCGGCTGGGTCGACCGCCTGCGTGGCCAGATCTCGCGCTTCCTCGATTTCGAGGGCCCGTACGCGGCGCGCATGGTCAACAACCTGGACTGGACCTCCGGGATGTCGGCCATCGGCCTGCTGCGCGACGTGGGCAAGTACTTCCGCGTGAACAACATGATCGCCAAGGAGGCCGTCTCGCGACGGCTCAACTCCGACGCGGGCATCAGCTACACCGAGTTCAGCTACCAGATCCTCCAGGGCATGGACTACCTGGAGCTGAACCGCCGCTACGGCTGCACGCTGCAGACCGGTGGCAGCGACCAGTGGGGCAACCTGACCGCCGGCACGGACCTCATCCGCAAGGCCGAGGCCAAGTCCGTGCACGCGCTGGCCACTCCGCTGATCGTCAAGGCGGACGGCACCAAGTTCGGGAAGACGGAGTCGGGCACGGTCTGGCTCGACCCCGAGCTCACCACCCCGTACGCCTTCTACCAGTTCTGGCTGAACGCGGACGACCGGGACGTCTCCACCTTCCTGCGGATCTTCAGCTTCCGCTCGAAGGAGGAGATCGAGGAGCTGGAGCGCGAGACCACCGAGCGCCCCGCCGCCCGTCTCGCCCAGCGCGCGCTCGCCGAGGAACTGACCACCCTGGTGCACGGCGCCGAGCAGTACGACCGCGCGGTCGCCGCCTCCAAGGCGCTCTTCGGCCAGGGTGACCTCGCCGACCTGGAGGCGCCGACCCTGGCCGCCGCGCTGGCCGAGGTGCCGAGGGCCGAGGTGGCCGAACTCCAGCCGGTGGTCGATCTGTTGGTCGCCGTCGGCCTGGCGCCGAGCCGCTCGGCCGCCCGCCGGACGATCAAGGAGGGCGGCGCGTACCTCAACAACGTCAAGGTGACGGACGAGGAGGCGGTGCCGGCCGAGGCCGACCTGCTGCACGGCCGCTGGCTCGTCCTGCGGCGTGGCAAGCGCAACCTGGCCGCCGTCGAGTTGGGTTCGGCCGGCTGAAAAAGCACCACCGCTGACCTGCGGTTTTGAGCATGGAGGGCCGGATCTGGACAGATCCGGCCCTCCGGTGTTTGACGTCCTCCTCCGACTGGCCTAGTGTTGGACGAGTCGCTGAAGCGGGCGGACACACGGCGGGCCGAGAGGCAGCCGGGGGTCGGCCGAGCGGCCATCGCAATCGGCAAGTCCAACTCTCACTCGTCGCCCATTAACTTGGGTCGCTCGGCGTTTTCGTCGAACGGTGGGAGCGGGGAATTTCGGGCCAGTCCCGGAATAAGCTAATGTGGAGGTCGCCGCAGAAAAGCGGACCTTCCCAGCAAGGGTCGGATGAATGAAACTCCGGAAAACGGAGCGGAAAACATCTGGTAAGCTGGAAACACGAAAGAACGAAGCGCCCGGAGGGCCCGCTGGAAGGCGGTCCGAAGGAAGTGTCCGTTCC
>NZ_JBEPAA010000110.1:0-19640 GCF_040298365.1 Kitasatospora sp. NPDC001603 | reverse complement strand
CCGTGGCGCGTTAGAGCCGTGGCGCGTTACAGCCGGTGGTGCTCCAGCTTGAGGCCTTCCTCGTCCAGCGGCCCCGGCGGCCGGGGTCGGGGACCATCGCGGTCAGTGGCCGCGCGCGATCCACTCCGGAAGTGCGGGCGCCTCGGCGGCGATCGTGGTCGGGTCGCCGTGGCCGGTGCGGACCACCGTCTCCGGGGGTAGCGAGAGGAGGCGGTCCCGGATCGAGTCGATGATCGTCGGGAAGTGCGAGAACGACCGGCCGGTGGCGCCCGGGCCGCCCTGGAAGAGGGTGTCGCCGGTGAAGACCGTGCCGAGCCCGGGCGCGTGGAGGCAGACCGCGCCGGGCGCGTGGCCGGGGGTGTGCAGCACGGTCAGCTCGGTGCCGGCCACCTCGATCCGCTGTCCGTCGGCGAGTTCGCCGTCCGGCAGGCGGTCCGGGTGGGTGAGCTTCCAGAGCGGCAGGTCGTCCGGGTGCAGCAGGATCGGCGCACCGGTGCGGTCGGCGAGCGCCGGGGCCGCGTCGATGTGGTCGTTGTGCGCGTGGGTGGAGACGATCGCCAGCAGGCGGCGGCCGCCGAGGGCCGCCTCGATCGCCTCGGCGTCGTGCGCCGCGTCGATCACCACGGCCTCGTCGTCGTCACCGACGATCCAGACGTTGTTCTCCACCTCCCAGCTGCCGCCGTCGAGGTCGAAGGTGCCGGCCGTGACCAGCCGGTCGATCCGCGCGCCGCTCACAGGATCACCACCGAACGGAGCACATCACCCTCGTGCATGCGCGCGAACGCCTGCTCCACGCCGTCGAGTTCGATGGTCTCGCTGACGAACGCGCCGAGGTCCAGCCGGCTCTGGAGGTAGAGGTCGATCAGCATCGGGAAGTCCCGCGACGGCAGGCAGTCGCCGTACCAGGAGGACTTCAGCGCGCCGCCCCGGCCGAACACGTCCAGCAGCGGCAGCTCCAGCGTCATCTCCGGCGTCGGGACGCCGACCAGGACGACCGTGCCGGCCAGGTCACGGGCGTAGAACGCCTGCTTGTACGTCTCCGGGCGGCCGACCGCATCGATCACGACGTCCGCGCCGTGGCCGCCGGTCAGCTCGCGGATCGCCTCCACCGGGTCGGCGGTGCGGGAGTTGATGGTGTGGGTGGCACCGAGCTTCTCCGCGGTGATCAGCTTGCGGTCGTCGATGTCCACCGCGATGATCTTCCCCGCGCCGGCCAGCCGCGAGCCGAGCACGGCCGCGCCGCCGACACCGCCGCAGCCGATCACCGCGACCGAGTCGCCCCGGCCGACGTTGCCGGTGTTGATCGCGGCGCCGATGCCCGCCATCACACCGCAGCCCAGCAGGCCCGCGACGGCCGGCTCGGCCCTCGGGTCGACCTTGGTGCACTGGCCGGCCGCGACCAGGGTCTTCTCCGCGAACGCGCCGATGCCCAGCGCCGGGGACAGCTCGGTGCCGTCCAGCAGCGTCATCTTCTGCTTGGCGTTGTGCGTGTCGAAGCAGTACTGCGGGCGCCCGCGCTCGCACGCGCGACACTGGCCGCAGACCGCACGCCAGTTGAGGACGACGAAGTCACCGGGCACGACCTCGGTGACGCCCTCGCCGACCGACTCCACGATCCCCGCCGCCTCGTGCCCCAGCAGGAACGGGAAGTCGTCGTTGATGCCGCCCTCCCGGTAGTGCAGGTCCGTGTGGCAGACGCCGCAGGCCTGGATCCGCACCACCGCCTCGCCCGGCCCGGGGTCGGGTACGACGATCGTCGTCACCTCCACGGGCGCGCCCTTGGCACGCGCGATGACTGCCTTCACCTGCTGGGCCATCCGATTCCACCTCCGTCGGCCGGTGCGGCTCTGCACCGGCGTGACCTGCGTCAAACGACTTGCCCACGAAGCGTATCGCCCGGTGCGGGGCGCGCCCGGCGAACGGCCCCGGTGATGCCGCTCACCGCCCCCGGGCGGCGGGGGCGCGTGGGCCCGACCGAGCGCCCGTCATCGGCCCCTCAACCACCCCGCGTTGGCTGGAATGGTTGCTGACTGTGGCTCGGCGCCCACGTACGGTCGTAACGACCCGTCCGACTCACCCGCCCCGTCCGCCCGCGTCGCCGCCCGGGCCGGCCGCACCGTGCCAGGCCTCCCCGACCGACCGTTCCCGCCGATCCGCCCCGCCCTGCACCACCCCGGCACCACCCCCTGCGCCGTCCCGACCGCCCACCCCAGACCGCCCGTCCAGACCGCCCGCCTCGACCGCATGCCCCGCCCCCGCGCACCTCCCCGGATCCACCCCCCGTCGGGCCCCCCCCGCGCCCCACCGCCCTGGAGTCTGGAGTACGGATGTCCGCCGAGAACAGTGCCACCCGTGCCACGACCGGCCCCGCCGAGACCCATGCGCCCGGCCCGCCCCGTCCGGCCCCGGCGTCCCACCCGGCCGCGCCGCCCGCGCTGGCCGCCCCGGCCGGCCCACCTGCCCTGCCCGCGCTGCCGCCGCTGCACTGCCTGCGGCGCCTCGAACCGGGCCCGCCGCGCCTCGGGGCGCTGCCCACCGGCACCCCGGTCTGGCTGGTCAGCCGGCACGCCGACGTGCGGCAGGTGCTGACCGATCCGCGCCTGGGCCGCGCCCCGCTCTACGCGCCCGAGGCACCCCCGCTCACGCTCACCCCGAACCTCCTGGACAACCCGGAGGGCATGCTGAACCTCGACGGCGTCGACCACCAGCGGCTGCGCCGCACGGTGCAGCGGGCGTTCACCCCGCGCGCGATAGCCCGCTGGCGGCCCTGGGTCGCCTCGGTGGTCGAGGCCCTGCTGGACGAGCTGATCGACCAGGGCTCCCCCGCCGACATCATCGCCGCCTACACCCGCCCGCTGCCGGTGGCCGTGATCAGCAGGCTGATGGGCCTCGACGGCCTGGACGGCAAGCGCCTCGCCCACTGGAGCGACCACGCGCTCTCCACCACCGCGCACTCGACCGAGTCGGTCCGGGTGGCCATGGAGGAGTTCGCCGGTTTCGGGGCCGGCCTGATCGCCGAACGCCGGGCCGCGCCCGGCGACGACCTGGTCAGCGGCCTGCTCGCAGCGGCCCGGGAGAGCGGGGGCATCACCGAGCGGCAGCTGGTCTCGCTGGTGATCGGCCTCGTGGTGGCCGGGCACGAGACGACCATGACGATGCTCGGCAACGCCCTGGTCTATCTGCTGAGTGACGGCCGCGAGGCCTGGCACCGGCTGGCCTCCGACGAGCAGAGCGCGGCCGTCGCCACCGAGCAGTTGCTGCGCGGCGTCCCGCTCGGGGACGGCGACGCACTCCCCGGTCTGTTCCGGCGCGCCGTCGAGGAGGTGGAGATCGGCGGCGTGGTGATCCCGGCCGGCAGCGTGGTCGCCGCCGACACCGCGACCGCCAACCACGACCCCGAGGTCTTCACCGGCGATCTGCTGACCGAGCTCTTCTCGCCGCTGGCCGCGCCGATGTACACCTTCGGCGCCGGGCCGCACCACTGCCTGGGCGCCTGGCTCGCCCGGATGGAACTGGAGCTGGCCCTGCACCGGCTGGCCCGCCGCTTGCCCGCGCTGCGGCTCGTCGGGCCGACGGACTCCATCGACTGGCGGCGCGGGCTGCTGACGCGCAGTCCGAACACGCTCCAGGTCGCCTGGTGACTCCGGACTCGACCGGGCCCGCGTCGGACACCCGGCGTGCGGGCTCCCGGCAGTCGTCCTCCCCGACCGCTCCCCCTCCCGCGGTTGCGGCTACGGCTGCGGCTGCGGCTGCGGCCGGAGGCCCGCCCGGGGAGGACGACCCGGTGGTGGTCCGGGTCGACCGGGACCGCTGCATCGGCTCGGGCATGTGCGCGCACACCGCTCCCGGCTCGCTGGCGCTGGGCGCCGACGGCGTGGCCCACCCCCTGCGGGGCTCCGCGCCCGACGGCGGACCGGCCGGCGAGCGGCTGACGGAGCGACTCGCCGAGGCCGTCGACTACTGCCCGGTCGAGGCGCTCGCCCTGCACTCGGCCCGGGACGGCCGCCGGGTCGCGCCGTCCGACTGAGACCGCCGGCGCCGCCCTCCGGCCCGGGGAGCGGCGGCGCCGACCGCCCCCGGACGGCCGCTCAGGCCCGGGCGGCGGCTTCCGCACAGGCCAGCGCGGCGCGGAGCTCGCTCACCGGATCCCCCTCGTGGTACGGCCGCTCACTGGTCTCGATGTGGTCCAGGAACTCCTGGTACCGCACCGCGTAGGCGAGGTGGTAGAGCGGCTCGACCAGCGCCAGGGCGCGCTCCGGGTCCGACCCGGGGGCGTGCTCCCGCCAGGCACCGGCCCACACCGCGGCGACCTGCGCCCAGCGCTCGTCGGACACGTACTGCCGGGGGCGCAGCCCGTCCAGCGCCGGGTGCCCGAAGCAGGAGTCCGCGTAGTCGACGACCACCGCCCGGGTGCCGTCGGAGCGCCAGTTCCCGGGGTGGAAGTCCCCGTGCACCAGGGTCTCGGGCAGCCCGCAGGCGGCCAGCTCCGCGACCAGCGCGGGCAGCCGGTCCGCGAGCGCCCGGGCGCCGGCGAACTCCTCGGCCGTCAGCGACTCGCCGGACGCTCCCGGGCCGGCCGGCTCCGCGGCGCCCTCCGCTTCCCGCTCCAGACGGTCGAGCAACGCGCCCACCTGGGCGACCAGCGCCCGCGGGGTGCGGTCCCGCAGGCCGGCCGCGACGGCCCGGCCGTCGGCGGCGAGCGCCGCCTGGGCGGCGACCAGCCGAGGCACCACGGCGGCGACCTCCTCCCCGGACGGACCCCAGCAGTCCTCCCCGGGCGCGTGGTCGAGCAGCAGCCGCCCGTGCACCGGGTCGGTGCCGAGCAGCCGCGGCACCAGGGCGGGATCGACGCTGCCGAGCAGCGCGATCACCGCGCCCTCGTCGGCGTTGAACGCCGGGTTGGTCACCTTCAGCCAGGCGTCGACGCCGGTCGCCGTCCGGTAGCGGAAGAGTCCGGACAGGTTCCACGTCCGGACCTGCTCCACCGGGCCGGCCACCGGACGGCCCGCCCGGTGCAGCGTCCGCTCCGCCCAGTCGAGGGTGGCCCGCAGCCCGGCCTGGGTGGCCCAGCCGGCCCGCCGCTCGGCCGGGCCGAGCAGGGCGGCCGCCTCGGCACCCGCCTGACGCGGCACCAGGGCGGCCGGGCGCTCCAGTGCCTCCACGTGGTAGACCACGTGCCCGCCGCTGCCGCCGCCACCCGCCGCCACCTCGGCGAGCCGGAGCACCAGTACGGGCACCCCCAGCTCCTCGGACAGCCGCTCGACGACCGGCCCGGCCGACGACCACCACGCCCCGTCCACCTCGAACGGCCCTACCGGGCCGAGGTACTCACTGCCGTGGGTGACGTGGATGCTGACCGTCCGACCGCTCGCCTGTTCCATCCGCGCAGGGTCGCCCACCCTGTTCGACGTGCGCAATCGGTTTTCCGCGCACCGCCGCGCCCACCGCCTCCGCCCACCGCCTCCGCCTCGGCCGCGCCATCGAACTGACCGGCCGACCAGGCCGGCTCCCCCACTGCCCCTGCGTGCTCTGCGCGCCCGAGGTGACGGAGCGCCACCGCCGACCCGAACTGAGCGCAGGAGGTGACGAACGTCCGGAGCAGGGGCCGGCACATCGTCGGGGTGGCCGGCGGTGACGTGCCGGACCGGGCGTTCACCGTGGGCCTCCGGTACTCCCGCCGCCTGCCCGAGGTGGCCATGGCCGGGCTGCGCGTGCACGACCCGATGAGCTGGGTCGAGGAAGCCGCCGCACGGCTTCGCGCGACCGGCCCGGCCGAACCGGACCGCCTCCTCGACGTCCACCCGCTGATGGTCAGGCCGGTCGATCCCGGCCGGCACCGGCCGCTGCTCGGCAGCGCGGTCGGCTTCTACCGGCGGGTGCCGGTGCCCGTCGTCCAGCTGGTGTGGCCGGACGCGGGCGGCCGGTGGCCCTGGGAGGAGGCGGCGTCCAGGGGCTGGCGGGCCCAGCCGCGCCTCCGGCTCCCCGTCGCCGCCCACCCTCCGGGGGTCCGGACGGACGAGGCCGACCGGACCCCGACGCCGGACCCCGACGGTCCGAGGGCCCCCCGGCTGCTACGGGATCACCACCCCCGCGCCCGAGACCCGGACGCGGGTGTCGTCCGCGCGCAGCTCGACACCCAGCACGCCCGGGCAGCCGAGGTCCTCGCCCTGGTGGATCGTCAGGGTGGCCGGTGCGGTCACCGCGCCCCGCTCCCGCAGGTAGGCGCCGAAGGCGGCGGCCGCCGCGCCCGTCGCCGGGTCCTCCACGACGCCGCCGACCGGGAACGGGTCACGGGCGTGGAAGACGTGCTCGCTCTCCCGCCAGACCAGCTGCACGGTGGTGAGCCCGCGGGCCGTCATGTAGGCGGCGAGGCCGTCGAAGTCGTAGTCCAGCCGGGCCAGCCGGTCACGGGTGGCGGCGGCCAGCACCAGGTGCCGGGCGCCGGCGTAGGCGATCCGGGGCGGCAGCGCCGCGTCCAGCTCGTCGACCGACCAGCCGAGCAGGGCGAGCGCCTCCTCGACGTCCGCGCCGCTCACCTCCTCGACGTGCGGCTCGACGCTGGTCAGCGTGGCGCGCAGGACGCCGTCCGCGCCCTTGTCCACCTCGATCGGCACCTCGCCGGCCTGCGTGGCGAAGACGAACCGGCCCGGGCCCGTCCGCTCGGCGAGCGCGACGGCGGAGGCGACGGTGGCGTGGCCGCAGAACGGCACCTCCAGCAACGGGCTGAAGTACCGCACGGTGTAACCGGTCCCGGCCGGGCCCGCGACGGAGCCGGCCGCGTCCGGTATCAGGAAGGCCGTCTCGGAGTAGCCGAGCTCGGCGGCTATGGCGAGCATCCGCTCCGCGGTCAGGCCGGAGGCGTCGAGCACCACACCGGCCGGGTTCCCACCGCCGGGGTCGGTGGAGAAGGCCGCGTAGCGCAGGACGTCACTCTGGGGAACTGCCGCGGGCGCGTCGTCAGTGATCATGCCCGGTCGAACGCCGTCGTTCGGCCGCCTGTTCCCACCCGCCGGCCCCGATCGGTGGTGCGGCGCACGTCGCACGCCCCTCCCCGGCCCGCACGCCCCCGACGCACCACCGCCGACGACCCGCCGGCCCGTCCCGTCCCGTCCGGTCCCGGAGCCCTCCCTCGCGCCGGCACCGCACCGGCACCGCACCGTCAGCGCAGCACCGCCTCCAGCAGGTCCGAGCCCAACCGGGCGCTGCCCGCCAGGTCGAGCTGATACAGCATGTACCGCCCGCGCCGCCGGGTGGTGAGCAGCCCGGCCCGGCGCAGCACCGCCAGGTGCCGCGACACCTCCGGTGCGCTGAGCTGCCAGGCCGCCGCCAGCTCCCCCGTGGTGTGCGGTCCGCGCGCCATCGTGCGGGCGAGCCGGAGCCGGACCGGGTGGGCCAGCGCCTCCAACCGCTGCTGCACCACGGCGAGCGAGACCGGCTCAGGCAGCCCGCCCTCCGCGATCGGGTACTGCACCACCGGCCGCCACCCGGGCTCGTGCACCACCAGCAGGTGCGGGTGCCCGAAGGCGGTCGGCACGAAGGTCACTCCCCCGGCGTCGGACCGGGTGGCGCTGTCCTGCAGCTTGTCGATGACGATCCGCCGCCGCCCGTCCGCCCGCTCCTCCAGGGCGATCGAGGAGGACACCGCCGCCAGGGCGCTGCCGAGGCCGTGCCGGGCCAGCCGGTCCGCCTTGTGCCGGGCGTCGGCCGCGAGGTCCGGCAGCACCCGGCGCCAGGCGGCCGCGAAGAACGCCTCCCCGCAGTCCTCCAGCAGCCGGCGGAGCAGGGCTCGGACGGCCGGCGGGTCGGCGAACAGCCGGTCGGCGAAGGCCGCCTGGCGAGGGCCCCGGGCCATCGCGAGCTCCCGGGCCCGCTCCTGCGCCACGGGGTCGCTGAGCGGCGAGTCGCGCCGCTCGGAGAGCCGGGACGTCCCGCAGGTCATGAAGGAGGCCGCCCGGACGTACAGCTCGTCGTCGATCCGGTCGACGGCGTCCAGCTCCTCGGCCAGGGTGGCCCCCGGCCGGCCGGGGACGAGGAAGTCGGCCCGCGAGGAGCGCCAGAGGAAGTCGGCCTCGGAGAGGCGTTCGGACAGCTCCGGGGCGAGCGAGGCGGCCGTGCTCGCCGCCCAGCCGTGCAGCCCGGGGTGGTGCGCGGGCTCGGCGAGGACGTGCAGCATCGAGCTCAGCTCGGCCAGCGGCGAGGGGGTGAAGAAGACGCGGTCGTCGGGCAGCGCGGTGATGTCGATGCTGAGGCTCACTCCGGTGATCCTGCCAGCCCGTCACGACGGCAGCGCCGTCGATTGACGGGAGTCGTCAATCGGCGTGCTCCGGGGCGGCGCGCGGCCGCACGGTACCGGCCATGAACCAGCTCCAGCAGAAGTCCCGCTCCGCAGAGGCCTCCGCCCGGACCGGCCGGCCACCGAGCCCGACCGCCGCCCGGCCCGGGCCGGCCGCCCTGCTCGCGCTGCTCACCGCCGCCGGTGGCCTCCGCTACGCCACCGCGCTGCTGGTGGACGCGCTCGGCACCGGTCTGCTCCGCCCGTTCATGCTCCTCTACGGCATCGGGGTGCTGCGGCTCGGCGCGGGCACGGTCGGCCTCGCGCTCTCCGCCGGTCTGCTGGCGGGCCTGCTGGTGCTCCCGCTGACCGGCCGCTGGATCGACCGCGGCGCGCGCAGCCTCCCGGCGGCGGCGACCCTGCTGATCAGGGCGGCGGGCTCGGTGGTGCTGCTGTGCGCGGACGGCCTGGGCGGTTTCACGGCGGCCGCCGTGCTGCTCGGCGTCGGCGGCCAGAACTGGCCGACCACCCACGCGGCGCTGGTCAGCACCCTCACCGAGGGGCGCACCCGGGACGCCGCGCTGGCGGCCGGGCGGACGCTGCGCAACGCGGGTCTGGGTGCGGGCGCGCTGCTCGCCACCCTGGCGGTGACCGGCGGGTCGGGCGCGATCCGGCTGCTGGCCGGGGCGACGGCCGCCGCGTGCCTGGTCGCGGCGGCGCTGGTGCACTCGCTCCGGGTCACGGACCCCGGCGCGGCGGCTGCCCCGAGCCCCGCCCCGGACCCGGCCGAGGTTCCGGCCGACGCTCCGGACCCGGCCCGGGCCGCCGACCGGGCCGCCGACCCGACGGCCGGCTCCGCCGCCGCTCCGGTGCTGCGCCGGATCGGCCTGCTCAGCATCGCCGCCCTCCCCTACGCGTTCTGCTTCGACGTCCTGGAGGTCGCCCTGCCCGCGCTGCTGGTCCTCCATCTGCACGCGTCCCCGGCCTGGTCCTCCGGGGTGTTCGTGGGCAACACCGTGCTGGTGATCATGCTTCAGCTCGCGATCGTGCTCCGGCTCGCCCGCCGTTCGCGACGGGCCGTGCTGGCCTCCGCCGGAGCGGTCCTGACGCTCGCCTACCTGGGCTTCTGGGCGGCGGGGGCGATCGGCGGCACCGCTGGTGCGGCCACCGTGGCGGCCGTCTCGGTGCTGTTCACGCTGGGCGAGATCCTCTACAGCGGCTCGGGGACGGCCCTGGTCGCCGCCGTCGCGCCGCCCCGGCTGCTCGGGCGGGCGCTCGCCCGCTGGGAGCTGTCGACGGGCGTCGGCCGCGCGCTGGCCCCGGCCGTGCTGACCGCGCTGCTGGCCGCCGGGCCGGGCGTGCTCTGGCCCGCGCTGGCGGCCGCCACCCTGCTCGCGGCCGGGGCGGTGACGAGGCTGGCCCCGCGGGGGTGACCGGTCGGCGGTGGGAGGATCCCCCCATGGCCGTCACCGTCTTCCAGCAGCAGCTCCGCGATCGCTTCCTCGCCGCCACCGTCACGCCGCCGCCGGCGCCCTGGCAGCCCGTCGGTCCCGGCATGATCGCGGTCGGCGGGCTGCTCGGGATCGGCTTCGCCACCGACCCGGCCACCGGGCACGACCTCGTCCTGGCGGTCTCGACCGCCGGGCACGGCCTCTTCGACGCGACGACCGGCGAGAAGATCGCCCGGGTGCTCGACCCCGAGGAGGAGCCGGACGGTCCGGACCTCGCCTGCCCCGGCATCGGCCCGGTCGCCGACGTCCGCGTCCCGGTGGCCGGCCTCCACGGCGGCGGCCTGCACACCGGTACCGACGACGGCTGGCACGTCGAGGTGCTCGTCCCGGAATGGCCCAACGAGCGGGTCCTGCTCTGCACCGGCGGCGGACCGTACACCGGCGACCACGGCGAGACCTGGTGGCAGGTGTTCCACTCCTCCTGGTCGACCTTCCGCGCCGCCGGGTTCTCCCCGTCGGGGCGGACCCTGGCCGTGGCCACCAGCAGCGACCTCACCCTCTGGAGCCGCCCCGACCCGCGGGGCCGGTGAGCGGTCCGGCTCCCGCACCTCGGGCGGGCCCGCGCCGGCCGGCGCGGGACCGCCCGAGGTGCGGGCCGCGCTCCGGTCGCCGATGCTGGGCGGCGACGCGCGCGCTGCACGGCGGCCGGCCCGGCCCGAGGAAGGACACCCGCATGAGCTCACTCGACTTCGAGGTCATCGACAGCCCCGACAGCTCGCTCAACAAGACCTCCGTGCTGGTGACCGGGCCCGACGACGCCCTGCTGGTGGACGCCGGGTTCACCCGCTCCGACGGGCGCCGGCTGGTCGACCGGATCCGGGCCTCGGGCAAGCGGCTGACCACGGTGTTCGTCAGCCACGGCGACCCGGACTTCTACTTCGGCGCGCAGGAGGTGCAGGACGCCTTCCCGCAGGCGCGGTTCCTGGCCACGGCGTCCACCGTCGAGCACATCCAGGAGTCCTACGAGGGCAAGCTCAAGGCCTGGGCGCACCTCGGACCGGAACTGCCGACCCGCCTGGTGCGGCCGGAGCCGCTGCACGGTGACGAAATCGTCTTCGAGGGGCACCGGTTCGAACTGCGCGGCGCCGACTTCCACCTGCCGGACCGGCACTACCTCTGGCAGCACCACCACCGGGCGCTCCTCGGCGGGGTCCTGCTCTTCGAGGGCCTGCACGTCTGGACCGCCGACACCCCGACCCCGGCGCAGCGGGGTGCCTGGATCGACCTGCTGGACGGCATGGAGGCGCTGGAGCCGGAGTTCGTGGTGGCGGGCCACCGGACCGCCGACGCGCCCACCGACACCACCGCGATCGCGCACACCCGCGACTACCTGCGCTCCTTCGAGACCGAGATCGGCCGGGCCCCCGACGCGGCCGCCGCCAAGGAGGCGCTGGAGCACCGCTACCCGGGGCTGGGCATGGCACTGGCGGTCGACCTCGGTACGAAGGTCGCCAAGGGCGAGATGGTCTGGGGCTGAGCCGCGATGATCGAGATCCCGAGGTCCGAGATGTCGTTCGCCGAGTCCGACGCGCCCGCGGACGTGGTGCGCCGCCAGTACCTGGCCTCGGCACGCGGCGATCTGGCCGCGCTGCGGGCCACCCTGGCCGAGGACGTCGAGTGGACGGAGATGGCCGGCTTCCCGCTGGGCGGCACCTACCGGACGCCGAAGGGCGTCACCGGCGGCGTGATGGAGCGGCTGGCCGCCGACTGGGAGGACTGGACGGCCCACGACGACAGCTACGTGGTGGCCGGCGAGAACGTCGTGGTGCTGGCCCGCTACACCGCGGTCAACCGGGCCACCCGCCGACCGCTCGACGTCCGGGTGGCCCACCACTTCACGGTGCGCGGCGGCCGGATCGTCCGCTTCGAGCAGTTCGTCGACACCGCTCTGGTCCGCGAGGCGATGACGCACACGCCGTGACGCGGGCGGCCCGACCCGAGCCGCCCTCACGTCCGCCTGCTGGCCGACGCAAACCCCGAACGCCCTCGCTTCACCCGTTCGGGGGAGCCTGTCGCGGCGCGCCTGGCGTGGCCTCGACAGGCCCGCCGACCGGCGGCAGGCTGTCCGTGATTCCGGCCGGAGAGCGAGGAGTTCAGCATGAGCACGGACACAGCGGGTACGGCCGACGGGCGCGGGCGCCCGTACGTCATCGTCGGCGCCTCCCTCGGCGGCGCGAAGGCGGCCGAGGCCCTGCGCGAGGCCGGCCACCAGGGCGACATCGTCCTGATCGGCGCCGAGCACGAGCGCCCGTACGAGCGGCCGCCGCTCTCCAAGGGCTATCTGCTCGGCAAGACGCCGCGCGAGAAGATCTACGTCCACCCGCCGCAGTGGTACTCCGACCACGACGTCACGCTGCGGCTCGGCACCGCCGTCACCTCGGTCGACCCGGTCGCGCACACCGTCACGCTCGCCGACGACGGCCGGATCGAGTACGCGAAGCTGCTGCTCACCACCGGTTCGGTGCCGCGCCGGCTGCCGGTACCCGGCGCGGAGCAGGACGGCGTGCACTACCTGCGCCGGGTGGAGGACAGCGACCGGATCAGGGCGGCGCTGGTACCGGGTGCCCGGGTCGTGGTGATCGGGGCCGGCTGGATCGGCCTGGAGACGGCGGCGGCGGCCCGGACGGCGGGTGCCGAGGTCACCGTGCTGGAGGCGGCCGAGCTCCCGCTGCTGCGGGTGCTCGGCCGCGAGGTCGCCCAGGTCTTCGCCGACCTGCACCGCGACCACGGCGTGGACCTGCGGTTCGGCGCCCAGGTCGAGGAGTTGACGGGCGAGGGCGGCACGGTCACCGGCGTCCGGCTCGGCGACGGCACGACGGTGGCGGCGGACGCGGTGATCGTCGGCATCGGCATCGCCCCCGACACCGCGCTGGCCGAATCGGCCGGGCTGGCGCTCGACAACGGCGTGAAGACCGACGAGTACCTGCGCACCTCCGACCCGGACATCCACGCGGCGGGCGACGTCGCCAACGCCTTCCACCCCCTGTACGGCCGCCACATCCGGGTGGAGCACTGGGCCAACGCCCTCAACCAACCGCAGACCGCCGCGCGCGCGATGCTCGGCCAGGACACGCCCTACGACCGGGTGCCGTACTTCTTCACCGACCAGTACGACCTCGGCATGGAGTACACCGGCTACGTCGAGCCCGGCGGCTACGACCGGGTGGTCTTCCGCGGCGATGTGAAGGCCAACGAGTTCATCGCCTTCTGGCTCGCCGACGGCCGGGTGCTCGCGGGGATGAACGTCAACGTCTGGGACGTCACCGACCCGATCCGCGAACTGATCGCCTCCAAGCGCGCGGTGGACGCCGACCGCCTGGCGGATCCCAAGGTTCCCCTCGGCGAGCTCTGAGGCACGGCTGGAGCCCTGGCCGGCAAGAAGCCACCCGATCAATCGCCGCGGGCGACGAACGGGACCGGCTCGGTTGGCCAGGGCTCCACCCGGCGGGCGTACAACCCTCGCCGAGTCGGGAGAAACCGTGTCGCGCGACCCATCCGACGACTTGACCCCCAGTCGCCCGGCGAAAACCATCCCTGCACGTCAGACGATAGACAGCCCTCGCTGATCGTTCACCGACAAGCACCTCAGAGCGCCTACGCGGGGACAAGCCGTTGTACGGTTCGCGGGTGGACCCCGCTGCCGGAACAGCCTTGGGTGTGTCGGACCGCTTCCGAATCCGGCCGACGGCAAGGCGACGAGCCGCATTCGGCTGTCCAAGCAACCGGATCGGCTGGCTCCCAGCCACGCGGACCGGATCCTGGTCAGCTGCCAGGTAGGGCTTCGGGTCCGGGGTCAAGGTCCAGGAAGCAAGGCTTGGAAGAGCTCCGCATGGACGAAGGCTTCCGCCGCCTGCGTGATGGTCAGCCGGTAGCGGCCGGGCGGTAGATACCCGCGGTCGTTGAAGTCTGGCAGCACGGGCCCCCCTTGCCGAGCGCGAAGAAGCCCGTCAGGAACGCAATACCGCTGTCGCTGTCGTCGTCGGTACCCGTGCCGTCCTGCCGCCGCGATCGTCCTTCGCCGGAAGTCATACCTGTCACCCACCGTTCCTTCCGTCCGACGAGAGGGTAGAGCCCGACCGCAGTCCCGGTTCACGCTTCTGATGAATCGCCGTGACTCGAAGGCTTGTGGCGGCTTGGACGGGCTGGCAGAGGACGGGCGGCCGCTTACCGGCGCGCGGCGCGAACGCCCCTCTTCTGCGCCCCCGGCGTACACCGCCGGTTTCGAGTTGAGTGTTCCTCGGCTCCGGACCGCTCGGGTTTGCCCTGGACGGAGCCGCAGTGGTTACTCGCCTTGGAGCGCCGTGCTCCACCGGTGCGGGTCCGGTCGGGACCCGCCGGGCCGTGAGCAGCCGCTGGGTTGTGGGCTGCTGGCCCGTGGTGGAGCCGGCGGTGGCGCGGAGCCGGGTTCGGCTGCGGCCAGGGGTGCTCTTGGCAGCGGGTCGGCTGCTGAGCGGGGCTCGTGCTCCGCCGGGTGGGGTCTCTTGCCGACGGTGTCGAGCGGTAGAGGGGCGGCCGGCGGTTGGCCGGGCGGCGGGACGGTCCCTGCGGCCGACCCGCCCCACGGGTCGGCCGCAGACTGGCGCGTTCGCTGCTACCCAGCGTGAACGCGGCAGTCCCGTGGCCGGCGCCGCCCCACAGCGGGGGCCGGCCACGGGAGTGCGGGGGGGGGTTAGCCGACGGCGATGTCGTCGACGAGGAAGAGGGTCGTCAGGTACTGGTCCTCAGCGCCGGCGAACTCCAGCGTCACGTTCTGGCCGCGGTAGGCGGACAGGTCGACGCTCTTCTGCACGTACCCGGTCGAGGCGTTGGCGTTGGAGTAGGTGGCGAGCGTTCTGCCGTTGACGTTGACCTTGAGGGTGTCGTAGGCGGTGGTGCCGGACTCCTGGGTGGCGACCTTGAGCCAGAAGGTGAGCTTGGGGCTGCCGGTGGAGGGGACGGCGATGTTCGCCTGGGAGAGGGTCTCGGTGGCGGAGGTGCCGTAGCCCATCATCGAGGCGTACCAGGAGCCGCCGTGCGCGGGCTGCGCGGCGGAGTTGGTGATGTCGTCGGCGCTCTGGGTCCAGCCGGCGGTGCCCTGTTCGAAGGAGCCGTTGGTGAGGGCGTTGCCGGGGTTGGGGGTGCCGGTGGGCGAGGAGGTGGGGGTCGGGGTGGGGGTCGGGGTGGGGGTCGGGGTGCCGGGGTCGGGCAGGGCGGTGCCGACACTGACGGCGGCCCACGCCTTGGAGACCAGGTACCGCTCCTGGGAGTTGGCGCCGTACAGGTCGGCGGCGGCGTTCAGGGTGGCGGTACGCGCCGAGGCGTAGTTGGTGGTGGAGGTCATGTAGGTGGTCAGCGCGCGGTACCAGACGGCGGCGGCCTTGTCGCGGCCCATACCGGCGAAGGTGTCGTTGTTGCAGGTGGTGCCGTTGTGCGCGCGGCCGCCGATGGTCTTGGCGCCGGTACCCTCGGCCGCCAGGTAGAAGAAGTGGTTGGCGATGCCGGAGGAGTAGTGCACGTCCACCTGGCCGGCGCCGGAGTTCCAGCAGCCGAGGCTGTTGCCGTCGGAGGCGGGGTTGTCCATCCGGCGCAGGGAGCCGCCCGGCATGTTGAGCTTCTCGCCGATGAAGTAGTCGCCGGGGTCGTTGGGGTTGTTGGCGTAGAACTCGACCATGGTGCCGAAGATGTCGGAGGTCGCCTCGTTGAGGCCGCCGGACTCGCCGGAGTAGGTGAGGTCGGCGGTGGCGGCGGTGACGCCGTGGCTCATCTCGTGCCCGGCGACGTCGACGGCGGTGACGGGGGTGTTCTGGTTCTGCGAGGAGCCGTCGCCGAAGTACATGCAGAAGCAGTTGTCGTCGTAGAACGCGTTGACCAGTTGGTTGTCGACGTGCACGTAGGCGGGGGCGCCGCGGCCGTCGTTGCGGATGCCGGAGCGGTTGAAGGTGTTCTTGTAGTAGTCCCAAGTCCTCGCGAGGCCGTAGGAGGCGTCGACGGCGGCGCTCTCGCGGCTGGAGGCGGTGCCGTTGCCCCAGGTGTTGGTGGTCTTGGAGAAGGCGCGGGCGTTCTGCCCCGGGTTCGACTGCGGGCTGTTGTAGGCGTCGTAGACGATGGTGCCGCCGTGGGAAGCGTCGGTGAGGGTGTAGCCGCTGCCGGTCTGGGTGGTCTCGATGGAGACCTGGCCGACGGTGACGCCGTTGCCGGTGGCGCCCTGGTGCAGTTCGTACTGGTCCAGCGGCGCGCCGCTGGCGGCGTCGACGATCACCGCTTCCTTCGACGCCGGGCCGCTCTCGCCGTCGCCGGTGACGGTCGAGCGGTACGCCAGCACCGGGACCTTGCCGACCGCGTACACCACCAGGGTATTGCCGTCCGCGCTGTCGGTCTTGGCCTTCTTGACGTGCTTGGCGTGCTTGACGGCCGCGGCCGAGGCGTCGGCGGCGCTGAGCTTCGGGGTCGTGCCTGCGATCCGGATCGCGCCCTGGTGGGCCTGGTCGGAGCCGGTGGCCTTGCCGTTCATGTCGTAATGGACGACCAGGTCGCCGCCGAGCACGGGAAGGCCCCGGTAGGTGCGGTCGTAGCGCACGTGCCGGGCACCGTCGGTGTCGAGGAGCACGTCCTTCGCCGCCAGGCGCTCGTCGGGGCCGAAGCCGAGCGACTTCGCCACGGCGTCGGCCTCTCGGTCGGCGGTGCGTATCGCCTCGGCGCGGGTGTCGGCGCTCATTGCCCGGAACCCGGCGCCGGGTCGGGCCGCGGAGCCGCTGGGGGCCGCGGTGGACTGGGTAGCCACCACGGTCACGGTGCCCAGGGCGAGGGTCGCCGCGACGGCGGCGGCCAATATGTTCTTGCGGGACATCACATTCCTCCCGCCGAGCCGGGGTTGAGGGGGGACGGCAGCGGGACGTCATGGGTGGGGGCGTCCGGCGACCGGGGGGGAACAGCTCGGCTGTGGCGATGAGGCTAGGGAAGGCTGAGCGTGGCCGAAATCAGGGGAAACCCTTGTCCTGGACTGCGGCGGCATCGCGGTCGCACGATGGCCCGATGCAAGACTCCGCGACGTGGTTCACTGGGCTTCAGGAAACGTATGGCGCCGTACTGCCTGTAGCGCCGGACGACCTGCGCGGCATCCGCCGGGTGGTGCTGTTCGGACCGCCCGGCATCGGCAAGACCACCGCCGCCGGCGCGCTGGCGCGCCGGCTGGGCCGACCCGTGCTGCGACTGGCCCCGGGGCCGCAGGACACCGGCATCCCGTACACCGGGCTGCTCGAACTCGCCCTCGCTCTCCGACCACTGCCGTCTGCGGGGGAGTTGGCGACCGCGCTGGACGAGACCGGCACAGGACCGAGCTCGCCGGACGGCAGCGCCCTGGCCCTGCGGCTACGCCGGCTGACCGCCACGGTGCTGCGGGAGGCGCCGCCGGTGACGCTGGTGGTGGACAACACCCAGTGGCTGGATGAGGCCAGCACCGCCGTACTGGGCTGGGCCCTGCGGCAGGCCCCGGAGCTGCCCGTCATCGCCACCGAGCGCACCTGGCGGCCGGAGGCCGGCGGCCACTGGAGCGGCGAAGACGCGTACCCGGTGCGCGTCCCCGCGCTGTCGACCCACCAGATCGCCTCCCTGCTCTCCCACCACCGGCCCGATCCGAGCGCGGTCGCCCGGCTCCACATCCGCAGCGGCGGCAACCCCGCCCTGGCCCTGGCACTCGCCGAGGCCTGCGACCGCAGCGCCCAGGACGATCCACTCCTGCCCCCGGCGGCCCGCCGACTGCTCGGAGAATGGCTCGCGACCGTGTCGGACGACGTCTGCGAACTGCTGACGCTCGCCGCGCTCGACGACCGCCCCGACCGCGAACTGCTGGCCCGCCTCGCCGGTCCGGCGGCCGACAACCTCCTGGCCCAGGCCGAGACGGCCGCACTGATCGACCCGGGAGACCGCGACGGGCGGGTGCGCTTCACCGCCTCCGCGATCGGCACCGAACTCACCACCCGACTCACCGACGCCGCACGCCGCCTCCTGCACGCCCGCCTGGCCCAGGCCAGCTACGACCCCGCCCGCCGCGCCCGCCACACCACTTTGGCCGCCGACACCGCCGACCCCCGCACCGCCCGGCACACCGCGCGCGACGCCGCCCGCGCCGCCGGCCACGCCCGACTACGCGGCGAACACCCGCTGGCCGCCGAACTCTCGCTCCTCGCCGCCCAGCGCACCCCGCACGACGAGATCGGCCTACTCACCGAACGGGCCCTGACCGCGGTGCGCGACGCCGCGCACTGCGGCGACCTCCCCCGCGCCCGGACCGCCACCCGCCTCATCCTCGAATACGACACCAGCCCCGCCCAACGCGTCGGCGCCCTCCTGACTCTGCTCGACGCCAGCGGACAACGCCTGCACAGCGCGGACGAACTGTTCGCCGCCGCGATCCACGAAACAGCCGGCCGACCGGGCCTGACCGCACAAGTCCTGCTCCGCCAAGCCATCTGGGCCAATGTCAACGAAGGCGACCCCCGCCGGGCCTCCGCCCTGGCCGAACGGTCCGCCAGCCTCGCCCGCACAGCCGACGACACCACCACCGCCGCACTGGCCCTGACCATGCAGGCCCGCATCCAGCGCATCCTCGGCCACCCCCAAGCCGAAACCACCCTGAAGCGCGCCCTGTCCCTTCCGCGCACCGCACCCGTCACCGTCAACACCACCCCCGAACACCTCGCCGCCCGCCATGCCCTCTTCGACGACCGCCCCGAACAGGCCCGCACCACCCTGCTGCCCCTGCTCGTCCAAGCCCAACGGACCGGGGACACCGAAGCCACCGTCGACCTCCTGCGCAGCCTCGCCGAGGCCGAACTGCGCACCGGACGCTGCGCCCAGGCCCTCGACTACGCCCACCGCGCCCAGGCCCTGACCGACCGCACCGCCCTGTCACCCGCCCCGGCCTGCTACACCTCCGCCCTCGTCGAGGGCACCACCCGGGACACCGGCGCCGCCCTGGCCCACGCCCGCCGCGGCATCGACGCCTCCCGGCACGAGGACAACATGGTCTTCCTCTCCCGCAACCTCTACGCCCTCGGACACCTCCTGCTCGCCACCGACCGCCCGAAGGAAGCCCTGGAACCGCTGGAGGAAGTCCGCGCCCTGGAGGAACGGCAGCAGGTCCGCGACCCGTCCGTCCTGCGCTGGCACCCGGACCTGGCCGAAGCCCTCCTCGCTGTCGGCCGCCCGGCCGAGGCCGAGGCCCTGCTCACCGACACCCACCGCACCGCCACCGACCTCGGCCGGACCTCCGTCCTGCCCGCCCTGGAGCGCGCCCGGGCCCTGCTGGACGCCGCCCGCGGCGACTACGACACCGCCGCCCGCCGCCTCACCGGCGCAGCCGACCGCCTGCGCGACCTCCCGCTCGAACGCGGCCGCACCCTCCTGGCTCTCAGCCACACCGAACGCCGCGCCCGCCGCCGCGCCAGCGCCCGCACCGCCGCACAGAAGGCAGCCGACCTCTTCGCCGCCCACGGAGCCCACCCGTGGACCGACGCCGCCACCCACGCCCTCCACCGCCTGAAACCCAGCTCCGCGGACGCAGGCGCCCGCCCCCGCCTCACCGGAGCCGAAGAACGCTGCGCCCGCCTCGCCGCTGCCGGGGCCAGCAACCGCGACATCGCCGCGACCCTGACCGTCAGTGTCAAAACCGTCGAAGCCACCCTCACCCGCGTCTACCGCAAGCTGGACCTCCGCTCCCGCGTCCAACTCGCCCACGCCATCACGCCGGCCCCCGAATGACCACGCCACCCCATCCCACCCCCCAAGACGAGCTGGTCGGCGTCGTCCTGTCGGGGCTGGGTCACTTGGCGCTCCGGATCCTGGTGTAGCGGCCGCCGTGCGGCCAGAACGCGCCCGAG
>NZ_JBEPAA010000109.1:0-21210 GCF_040298365.1 Kitasatospora sp. NPDC001603 | reverse complement strand
CGCGGTCGGCGGCGAGTTCCTCGCGGCGGGCGCGCATCGGGCCGAAGCGTTCGTTGACGGCCTCGGTCACCGTGCGCTTCAGCGCGGCGGCGCCGTCGCCGACTCCTGGCGGCTCGACCTGCTGGTCCAGGCCGCCGACCGGCCGTCCCTGGTGGTCCCCGCCGCCGCGCTGTGGGCCGAGGACGAGGCGTACGCGGCCCTGGCCCGCACCGTCCCGGATCCGGCCGAGGCCTACCTGGCCGAGCTCGACCGGGCTGCCCGGATCCACCTGCCGCTGCGCACCGCCCTGCTGGACCCCCGCCCCACCGGTGTCGACCTGGACCGCGACGGCGCGCTGGACTTCCTGCGCACGGCGGCGCCGGCCCTCACCCGGGCCGGCTTCGGGGTGCTGCTCCCGGCCTGGTGGCAGCGGCGCCCCCGGATCGGGCTGGTCCTCACCGCGGCTCCGGCCGCCACCCCCGGCGCGGTCAAGCGCACCGCGCAGATCGACCGGGATGCCGTACTGGCCTTCCAGTGGCAGCTCTCGATCGGTGAAGTGGCCCTCACCGAGCAGGAGTTGGCCGAGCTTGCGGCCGCCCAGCAGGGCCTGGTCCGGCTGCGTGGCCGCTGGATCGAGGTCGACCAGGCCCAACTCGCCGCCGCGGTGAGGTTCCTGGCCGACCACGGCAGCGGCACGATGGAGCCGGTCGAGCTGCTCCGGCTGGCCGTGGACGACCGCGCCAGTGTGGACGGCTTCCCCGTCACGGCCGTCCACGCGACCGGGCCGATCGGCGACCTGCTGGCCGGTCGGCCCGGCGACGCCGACCGGATGCCGCAGCTGCCCGAGGCCTTCACCGGCACTCTCCGCCCCTACCAGCGCAGGGGATTGGCCTGGCTGGACGCCCTCGGGCGGCTCGGCCTGGGTGCGGTGCTCGCCGACGACATGGGGCTGGGCAAGACCGTCCAGACCCTCGCCCTGCTCGCGCTGGAGCAGGAGCGCGGCGCGGTCGGGCCCACCCTGCTGGTCTGCCCGATGTCGCTGGTCGGCAACTGGCAGCGGGAGGCCGCCCGGTTCGCCCCCGGCCTGCGCGTGCACGTCCACCACGGCGCCGACCGCTCGGCGCCCGATCCGTCCGCCGACCTGGTGATCACCACCTACGGGCTCGTCCAGCGCGACGTCGCCGACCTGCGGCGGATCCGCTGGCGGCGGATCGTCGCCGACGAGGCCCAGCAGGTGAAGAACCCGGCGGCCCGGCAGTCCAGGGCGCTGCGATCACTGCGCTCCGGCCCCCGGATCGCCCTCACCGGTACCCCCGTCGAGAACCGGCTGGCCGATCTGCACGCCGTCCTGGACTTCGCCAACCCCGGCCTGTTCGGCAGTGCGGAGTCGTTCAAGGAGCGATTCTCGATCCCGGTCGAGCAGTCCGGCAACGCCGAGGTCGCGGCCCGGCTGCGGCGGTTGAGCGGTCCGTTCCTGCTCCGCCGGAGCAAGAGCGACCCGCTGATCGCCCAGGACCTCCCGGCGAAGCAGGAGTTCACCGTCCACTGCGGGCTCACCGCTGAACAGGCCGGTCTCTACCGGGCGGTGGTCGCCGATCTGCTGCGGCGCCTCCAGGGCATCCGGGGCGTGGAGCGCAAGGGGGCGGTGCTGGCGGCGATCGGCCGGCTCAAGCAGGTGTGCAACCACCCGGCCCAACTCCTCCACGACGGAACGGAGGTGGCCGGGCGCTCGGGCAAGGTCGAGCGGCTGGTCGAGGTGCTGGAGGAGGCGCTGGCCGAGGGGGACCGCGCGCTGGTCTTCACCCAGTACGCCGAGTTCGGCGCGATGCTCCAGCCGTACCTGAGCCGCCGCCTGGGCGGCGAGGTGCTGTACCTGCACGGCGGGGTGCCCCGGGGGCGGCGGGACGACCTGGTCGAGCGGTTCCGGGCCCCGGACGGCCCGCGGGTCTTCCTGCTCTCGCTCAAGGCCGGGGGCACCGGTCTGAACCTCTCCGCCGCCAACCAGGTGATCCATCTGGACCGTTGGTGGAACCCGGCGGTCGAGGACCAGGCCACCGACCGGGCGCACCGGATCGGCCAGCGCCGCGACGTGCAGGTCCGGCGGCTGGTCTGCGTCGGTACCGTCGAGGAGCGGATCGCCGACCTGATCTCCGCGAAGCGCGCGCTGGCCGACGCCGTGGTCGGCGGCGGCGAGCAGTGGCTGGCCGAGCTGTCCACCGAGCGGCTGCGCGAGCTGCTGACCCTGTCCGCCGACGCGATCGGGGAGTGACCCGCCGCCATGCCACCACCCGATGAACGCCCGTTGACGGAGTCGCTCGACACCTTCTGGCAGGGCAGGGTCCCGCCGCCGGTCGCGCCCGCCGACGCCGGCCCCGAAGCGGCCCCGGCCGTCGACGGGTTGGTCGCCTCCGGGATCACCGTGCGCGGCCGCCCGCTGGAGGCGCTGCTCGCCCCCGCGTACCGGCGGTTCACCGACACCGGCTGACCGGCGAGGAGGTCCCCTCCCGGCCACGCCCCGCCCCGCCGGGCGAGCGGCCCCTCCCGGTCCCGACCGCCCCGCCGGTGCCCGCGGTTCACGCCGCGGGCACCGGCCGGGCAGGCGGCAGGCCGGGCTACCGAGCCGTCAGCGGGTAGTGGTCGGAGAGGTCGTTGTAGGAGTAGCTCGTACCCCAACTGCTCACCGTCCACGGCGAGCTGTGGAAGCGGACCACCGTGTTGGTGTAGCGCGCGGGCCGGGCGTGGTCGGCCCGGTAGAGGACGTAGTCCAGGTCCTCCTTGGGCTCACCGGGGTAGCGGTAGGCGGCGATCGAGTTGTCGACCGTGTCGAAGGAGTTGGCCCAGCCGTCGCGGGTGTCGGCGGGCGCCACGTTCGCGTTGGTCAGCAGCGACGGGTACTCGCTGCCGTGCGAGTCGATGTTGAGGTCGCCCGCGATCAGCACCGGCTCGGCGGCCGGGATGTTCTTGCCGTCGATGAACGCCTTCATGGCCTTGAGCTGCGCCGCCCGGACCGCCGCGGGCTGCCCGGCCGAGCAGCCGGTGTCGGTGGACTGCAGGTGCGTGCCGATGACGTGCGTGCGCAGGCCGTTGACGTCCAGCACCGCGTAGACGAAGCCCTTGTTCGACCACCAGTCGCTGCCGCAGGCGTCCTTGAAGACGTACTGCTCCTTGCGCAGGATCGGCCACTTGCTGAGCAGCGTCACCCCGCCGTCCTCCGGGGTGGTGGAGGTGTAGCTGCCGCTGGTGGCGTCCCAGCCGGAGGTCGAGCGGCCGACCACGGGGGTGTGGTACGGGTACGCGGCGGAGGCCTGTGCGGTGAGCTGGTCGGAGGCGCTGTTGTCGAAGGCCTCCTGGAGCACGACCACGTCGTGGCCCTGGAAGACGTCGGCGGCGGCGATCGCCTTGGCCCGGTAGTCCTGGCCCCAGTTGGGGTACAGGTTCTTGCTCATCAGGAAGACGTTGTACGTCAGCACGTCGAGCGGCGCGACCGACGGGGTGGCGGCGCTCGCGGTCGGCGCGGTCACCGCCCGGGCGGCGGCGCAGGGGGCGAGCAGGGCGGCGGCGACGGCACCGGCGGCGGCGAGTCGCGAGGCGCGCCGGAGGGTGGTGGGAGTTGGCATGCGCGCAGTCAACGCGCTCCCGGCCACGTCCGGCAAGACGTTCGACAAGCAGTTTGTGAACTCATCGGTAACTCAAAGATGTCTGCTCAACTGGCTTTCCGGATCGTGGACTTGCCTGGACAACTTGTTCGGCCACCACATGTGCCGGTCCAGGTCCATGGTCAGCGCGGTGACCAGCACCGAGCGCACCACCAGGGTGTCCAGCAGCACTCCGAGTGCCACCGCGAAGCCGATCTCGGCGAACCCCACCACCGGCAGCGTCCCGAGCACCGCGAAGGTGCTGGCCAGGATCAGCCCGGCGGAGGTGATCACCCCACCGGTCGCGGCCAGCCCGGCCACCGCCCCCTGCCGGGTGCCGAGTCGGGCGGACTCCTCCCGCACCCGGGTCATCAGGAAGATGTTGTAGTCGATGCCGAGCGCGACCAGGAAGACGAAGACGAACAGCGGGAACGCGTTGTCCTGGCCCTCGAAGTGGAAGACGTGCTCGAAGAAGAACGCGCTGATCCCGAGCGCCGCCGCGTAGGAGAGCACCACGGTCGCGATCAGCACCAGCGGCGCGGTGACGGCCCGCAGCAGCACCGCCAGGATCACCAGCACCACGCCGAGCACCAGCGGGATGATCGTCCGGTTGTCGTTGGCGGCAGCCCGTCCGGCGTCCAGGATCACCGCCGTGCTGCCGCCCACCTTGGCGTCGGCGTTCGGCACCGCGTGGACGGCGGCCCGCACCCGGTCCACGGTGTCCTTGGCGGCCTGGCTGTCCGGCGGGTCGGCGAGCGTGGCCTGGAACAGCGCCTGCCCCTCGTGGGTGGTCGGGGTCGACGTCCCGGCGATCCCGGGGGTCTCCTGCGCCACCGCGCGGACGGTACCGGCCTCGCCCGCCGCGCTGATCACGGTCAGCGGAGCGCCGGTGCCGCCGGGGAAGTGCTGCTCCAGCACCTGTTGGCCGACCACCGAGTCCGGCGTCCCGGTGAACGAGCCGGCCGTGCTCAGACCGGTGGCGTTCAGCGAGACCAGCCCGATGCAGCAGGCCCCGAGGGCCAGCGCGGTGCCGATCCACACCTTGCGCGGTCGGCGGTCGATCCAGCCGCCGACATGGGCCCACCGGCCGGTCCTGGTCGGCTCCGGCGTCCCGTACGCGGGCTTGACCGGCCAGAACACCCAGCGGCCGACGACCACCAGCAGCGCCGGCAGCAGCGTCAGCATCGCGGCCAGGGCGACCAGCACGCCGATCGCGCAGACCGGGCCGAGGCCCCTGGTGGAGTTCATCTCGGCGACCAGCAGGCAGAGCATCGAGGCGACCACGGTGGCCGAGGAGGCCAGGATCGCCGGCCCGGCCCGGTGCAGCGCGAACGCCATCGCCTCGTGCCGGTCCTCGTGCCGGCGCAGCTCCTCCCGGTAGCGGGCGGTGAGCAGCAGCGCGTAGTCGGTGCCGGCGCCCAGCACCAGCACGATGAGGATGCCGGCGCTCTGCGCGTTGACGGTCAGTCCGGAGTGCTCGGCGAGGAGGTAGATCACGGCCTGGGAGACGACGAGCGCGCCCGCCGCGGAGATCAGCGGCAGCGCCCAGAGCACCGGGCTGCGGTAGGTGAGCAGCAGCAGGATGATCACCACGCTGATGGTGGCGGCCAGCAGGGTGCCGTCGATGCCCGCGAACGCCTCGGCCTGGTCGGCGCCGACCCCGGCCGGGCCGGTGACGTGGGTGGCCATGCCCATGCTGTTGTCGGCGGCGGTCGCGCGCATGCTGTCCACCGCCGGACGCAGGTCCTGCCAGCCGCCGGTGCCGATGTCGACCGGCACGATCGTCTGCATCGCCTGGCCGTCGGCGGAGACCACCGGTCCGACCACCGGCCCCAGGACGTGCGGGGCGCTCGCGAAGGCCGTCGCGTCGCGGGCGGCCTCGACCCGGTCGGCGGGGGTGATTCCGCCGTCCCGCTGGTAGACCACCACGGCCTGCGCGGTGTCGACGGGTTGGAAGGCCCGCTGTTCGTTCAGGACCTGGGTGGACTCCGCGTTGCCCGGCAGCCAGCTGGACGCCTGGTTGTCCTCGGCGTCGGTGAGTTTGCCGGCCAGTGGCCCGGCCACCACCAGCAGCACCAGCCACAGCGCCAGGACCACCCACTTGCTGCGGCGGCCGCACGGCAGGGTGGCCAGCTTCCGGGTCGGGCTCATCGGAAACTCCCAGGGGCCTCGGGCGTCAGTCGTCCCAGCCTCCCACCGCTCCCGCGACCCGGCAGCCCGGGCTGAACCGGTCGGGGGGCGGCCCGTACCGAACCGGGCGGGGGCGGCCCGCCGGGCGTGGTCCGCGAGCCGCCCGCGGCGCCGGAGCCCGGCGGCTACGCCGGTACGGCGGCCCGCGCGCGCAGCTCCTTCAGGACCGCGATGTCCCTCGCGTGCCCGGTGCCGTCACCGCCGTGCTTGCGGTCCGGGGTCTCCACCAGAAGCGGGACACCGGCTGTCGCCGGGTGCTCGAAGAGCTCGCGGAACGGCTCCGCCCCGATCAGCCCGGCCCCGATGTTGGCGTGCCGGTCCTTGCGCGCGCCGACGGCGTCCTCCGAGTCGTTGGCGTGGATCAGGCGCAGCCGGCCCGGCCCGGCGGCCGTGACCAGGGCGTCCAGCGCCGCGCCGGTGCCGCCCGGCGCCGCGAGGTCGTGACCGGCCGCGAAGGCGTGGCAGGTGTCCAGGCAGACCCCGACCCTGGGGTGGCCGTCCAGCGCGTCCAGGTACGCCGCCAGGTCCTCCATCCGGGAGCAGAGCGAGCTGCCCTGACCGGCCGTCGGTTCCAGCAGCAGCCAGGGCGCGTCCTCGCCGAGCGCGTCCAGCTCGTCCAGCAGCGGCCGGACGTCCGCGCGGACCTGGGCCATCGCCTCGGCCCGCCGGGAGCCGCCGCCCGGGGCCGTCCCGACCGCCGAACCGGTGTGCAGCACCACGCCCGCGGCGCCGATCGCGTGGCCGCGCAGCAGGGAGTGCCGTAGCGAGTCGACCGAGCGTTCGCGGGTCGCCGCGTTGTCCGAGCCGAAGTTGATCAGGTACGGCGCGTGCACGTACGCCGGGATACCCTGCTCGGCGCAGGCGGTGCGGAACTCCGCGTCCTGGGCGGGATTGCCCGGGGGAGTGGCCCAGCCGCGCGGGTTCGCCACGAACACCTGCACCGTCTCGGCACCGACCCGGCGCGCGTACGCGAGGCCCGTCCCGGCCAGTCCACGGGCGGCCACCGGCACGTGGGCGCCGATCGGATTGCGGGCGGAGGCGGCGGGTACGGCCGCGGCGGGCGGCGCGGCGACGGCGGTGTTCATGACCCCGAGCATGCCACGCGGGCCGGCGGGCCCGGCGCCCGGACGGGTGCGGTCCGGACGGGCTCGCCCCGGCGCCCGGCCACGGCCGGGCGCACGACAGGCCCCGGTACGCCCCGGTGGCCCCGCTCCCGCTCCCCGCTACGACCGGCGCGCTTCGACCGGCCGCCCCGCCCCGACCCACCCCCGCCGCCCCGCGCCACGCCGACGGGCCCGCCCACCTGGCCGACGCCCCGTCAGCCCCGCAGCCCAGCCCTGGTGGCGGGCCCCCTCGCACGCCCATAGCGTCGATTCGGCCGACACCCACCGGCCGTCATCCCCCGCACACTCCGTGTCACCGCGCCGGCGTCCCCGCGAGCGCGCAAGAAAGCAGGTCACCACTCATGCCCACGCGACGGGTCCACCACCTCGCCGCGGCCACCGCCGCCGCCACGACCGCACTCACCACCGCCCTGACCGCGCTCGGCGCCGCACCTCCGGCCCACGCCGCCGGGACGGTGCACCTCGTCCAGCCGGGCGAATCGATTCAGCAGGCCGTCGACGAGGCCGGCCCCGGCGACACCGTCCAGCTGCTCCCCGGCACCTACCGGGGCAGCGTCCGGATCACCACCCCGGGCCTCACCCTGCGCGGAGCCGGCCCGGACAGCGTGGTCGCCCCCGGTGACGCCGCCGACGGCAACGCCTGCGCCACCGCCGGCCACGGCCTCTGCGTGGTCGGGGCCGGCGCCGGCCCGCTCACCGACGTGACGATCGAGGCCCTCGCCGTCACCGGCTTCCGCAAGAACGGCATCAACGCCTCCGGCACCGACCGCATGACCGTCCGCGCCGCCTACGTCCACGACAACGGCCAGCAGGGCATCAGCCAGGAGAAGTCCACCCGTGCCGTGATCACCGGCAACGAGTCGACCCGCAACGGCCAGTCCGGCGTCTTCCTCGCCAACGCGGTGGACAGCGAGGGCGGGGCCCTCACCACCGACGGCACCGTGGTTAGTGGCAACCTGCTCACCGACAACCGGATCGGCGTCACCGTCCGCCGGCTGCGCGACCTCAGCGTCGAGGCGAACGAGATCCACGGCAACTGCGGCGGTGTCTTCATCGTCGGCGACGAAGGGATCCCCCGGGCCGGGGCGCTGAACGTCAGCCACAACCGGGTCGTGGCCAACAACAGCTCCTGCCCGCCCAACCCCCGCCTCGACGCCATTCAGGGCACCGGCATCCTGCTCACCGGCGCCGAGGACACCACGGTCGCCGGCAACGAGGTCAGCGACAACGTGGGCGCCTCGCCGATGTCCGGCGGCATCGTGCTCTTCCGCAGCGTGGTCGGCGTGGCCAACGCCCGGAACACCGTCACCGGCAACCACGTGGTCGGCAACGGTCCGGCCGACCTCGCCGACCGCGACACCGGTACCTCCAACTCCTTCGCGCGCAACCAGTGCGCGGTCTCCGAGCCGGCCGGCCACTGCTGAGCCACAGGCCCCCACCCGCGGCCGCGGGGCACCCCGGCCACCCGGCGAAGCCCCGGCTCCCCCGTACCCCAGCCCACCTCCCACCTGCAGAAAGACGGCACATGACCACCGCACCCGCCACCACCCCGCAGGCCGCGATGCGCCTGCGGGAGCTCGTCTTCGGCGCCGCCTGCGCCGCCGCCGTCCGCGCGGCCGCCAGGCTCGGGGTCGCCGACGCGCTCGGCGACACCCCGACCACCGTCACCGACCTCGCGGCCGCGCTCGACACCGAGCCCAAGCCGCTGCGCCGGCTGATGCGTGCCCTCACCTGCTACGGCATCTTCCACGAGACGGGTGACGACCGCTTCGAGCACACCGAGATGTCCCGGCTGCTGCGCGAGGACGCCCCGAACAGCCTGCGCTACATCTCCCTCTGGTGCACCGAGCCGTGGACGTGGGAGGCCTGGCCGAAGCTGGACGAGGCCGTCCGCTCCGGCCGCAACGTCTTCCCCGAGCTGTTCGGCAAGGAGTTCTTCGACTACCTGCACAGCGAGGGCGGGGACTCGGCCAAGGTCTTCGACAAGGCGATGACCACCTCCAGCCGGCAGTCCGCGGTCGACTTCGCCGAGTACCTCGACCTCACCGGGATCGACTCGGTGGTCGACATCGGCGGTGGCCAGGGCCATGTGCTGGCCAGCCTGCTGGAGAAGCACCCGGCCCTGCACGGCACCCTGCTGGACCTGCCCAAGGTGGTCGCCGGCGCCGACCCCCGGCTCCGCGACGGCGGCGCCTTCGCGGCCCGGGCCCGGTTGGTCCCCGGTGACTGCCGGGTGGACATCCCGGTCCACGCCGACCTCTACATCATCAAGAACATCCTGGAGTGGGACGACGACAGCACCCGTCGCACCCTCGCCAACGTGGTCCTGGCGGCCCGTCCGGGCGCGCGCGTCGTCGTGGTCGAGAACCTGGTCGACGACAGCCCGTCGATGCGCTTCACCACCGCGATGGACCTGATGCTGCTGCTCAACGTCGGCGGCGCGAAGCACTCCAAGGAGAGCCTGGTGCGGCTGATGGAGGAGGCCGGACTGGACGTGGCCGACGTCCGCCCGGTCAACCCGTACCTGCACGCCTTCGAGGCCACCGTGCGCGGCTGACCGCCGCACCGCACCGAGCGACCGCCGGCCCCGCAGTGGGGACCGGCGGTCGCTCGGTGTCCGGGCTCACGCCTTGCGCGAGGACTCCAGGTGCGCGAAGACCACCACGTTGTCCAGGTAGTCCTTGCGCTTCTTGTCGTACACGCCGCCGCAGGTGATCAGCCGCAGCTGGGAGTCGGTGGTCTTCCCGTACACCTTCTGGTCGGGGAAGGCGTTCTTCGCGAAGGTCTCCACCGAGTCCACCACGAAGACGGCGACCGTGCCGTCGGCCCGCTGCACCTCGACCTTGTTGCCGGGGACGACCAGGCTGAGCAGCAGGAAGACCGCGGCCCCCTTGGCGGTGTCGACGTGACCGGCCACCACGGCGGCGCCGCGCTCACCGGGCGAAACGCCGTCGCGGTACCAGCCGACCAGGTTCTTGTCCTCCGGCGGCGGTGCGTTGAGCTCACCGGTCGGGTTCAGCGTCAGCTCGGTGAAGGGCGCGTCGACGGCGATCTGCGGAATCCGCAGCCGGGTCGGCTTGGAGCGCTTCAGCACGGGGGCCGCCGGCTTGGCGGCGGCCGCGGGCGAGGCCGCGCCACCCGGGGACGCGCTCGCGGTGGCGGCCGGGGGAGCGGGCTGGCCGGGTCCGGGATCGGACGCGGGCGCCAGGTCCACCGAGTTGTAGATCATCAGCAGACCGGCGGCCGCGGCGCCCATACCCACGCGCAGCAACCGGGACGTTCCAGTGGCCGGACCGGCCATCGTTCCACTCCTAGGTCATGCCGGTCGTCACCACCGGGCGGTGTTCGCTGTCCACGGGCGGCGCCTGCGGCCGCCGGGCACGGCGCCGCCCGCCCCGAAGAGGAGGGGCCGGGGCGCCGCCGCACGTGCCCCCGCCGTGGCCACCACTGAGGACGGTGGCCACGGCGGGCAGGCTACGGAGAGAGCCCGGTCAGATCGCGGCGCCGCTGGTCCGGCGACCGCGCCGCAGCGCGATGGCGCCGGCGCCCAGGCCGCCGAGCAGCAGGACGGCGCCGGAGGCGAGGCCGCCACCGGACAGGGCGAGGCCGCCGCCACCGGTGTGCACGCCACCGTGCGGAGTCTTCTCCTCGGCCTTGTGCTCCTCGCCGGAGGGCGCGGAGGGCGCGGCCGGCGCGGAGGGCACGGACGGGGCGGCCTTGTCCTGCTTGTCGTCCCAGGTCTTCTGACCGTCGGGGGTGGCAGCCTTGTCCTGCTTCTCCTGCCAGGTGAGGTTCTTGTCGGCGGTGCCGTCCGCGTACGCGGCGGGGGCGGCAACGGTCAGGGCGGCGGCGACGGCCGCTCCGGCGAGCAGCGTGCGTGCAGAACGCATGGGGTGGGTCCTTCCGGCGCGGGCCGCGACTGCCGACACGTCATCGGGCAAGGGGACTCGCGGAGTGCGCCTGAACCACCGTCATCCACCGCGGCGGCCGTTGCCACCGGAGGGCGGCGGTGGCCGGTGTGGCGGTGCGCCCTTCGAGTGGACTCCTGGGCGGGTTCACCCGAGTGCCCCGGCGATCCGGGTGATTCGGTATCCGGGCCCCCGACGCGCTGCGGCCGCCGCCGGTCGGGGCAGGGCCGGCGGCCACCGCCCCCGCCCCGGTCACGTCGAACGGCGGGCCCGGGGCCACCGCCGGAGCGCCGGGCCCGACCGCGGCCCGGTTCAGTGCAGCTGCTGCACGCCCCCGCTGTCACGGACGAAGACGGACCGGGTGTCGGTGGCCCGGTAGCGCTCCTTCAGGGTGAACGCGGCGGGCGTACCGGGCGCGGGCGCGTCCGGGGCCTCGTAGTAGAGGACGTACGTCTTCGCGCTGTCCGTCTGGCTCTCCAGCTGGAGCCAGCCGGTGAATCCGGCGGCCGGGAAGGTGCCGGTCGCGGTGACGGTCGTGGCGGAGGACGTCTGGCTGAACGCGAAGGCCGCGGTGCCGAGCTGGAGGCGCTTGTGCCCGCTCTCGTGCCAGCGGCGGAAGAGCGCGATCCACTCCTGCGGCCACGGGCCGCCCTCGGAGTCCGGAGGCATCCCGGCGCCGTCGATCCGGGAGAGGATGTCGTCCGCGTTCGCGACCACGGAGTCGAAGTCCCAGAGGTCGACCGCGAAGGTCATGTGCTCCTGGTCGGTCGCCCGGAACATGGGCCGGATGTGGAGTTCGAAGACCGGAGTACGCATCTCAGCCGTACACCTCCATCAGGACGTCCTTCAGGGCGACCTCCTGGAGCAGGCCGGGAGCCTCCTGGGGCCGGCCGTAGGGGTCGGGGGAGGGGAGGTACTGGAGCGTCAGCACGAGGTCCTCGGGGGCCGGGGCCGCCGCGAGGACGGCCGTGACGTCGAAGCGCGCGTTGCACTCGGTCGGGTGGTGGGGGTGCGGCCGGCCGTCTGCGGGGCGGTCGTCGGGGGCCGTCCGGTGCGACTTCCACATCGTGACGTAGCCGACGCCGTAGTGGTCGGCGAAGTCCGGGTCGTCGGCCCGGAACGCGACGTCGGCGGGGTGGACGTAGGCGCGCAGCACGTAGCTGCCGGCGACCGGGACCTTCAGGTCGTCGAGCCGGACCATCACCTTCCGCGCCTCGGCCGGCGGGGCGGCGAGGCTGAACTCGGCCCGGGAGTCGGCCCGCAGCGAGGCCGTGAGGCTCGGCGCGGACACCAGGCTCAACGGCTGGGCCGCCAGCAGCCGGCGGACGACCGGCTGCGGGGTCGGCACGTCGAAGTCGGCCTTGAGCCGGTCGGTGAGTTCGTACCGGTAGCCCAGCGCCACGGTGTCGGCGAAGTCCGCCACCTTGTGCTTCTCCTGGGAGAGGAAGCCGCGCAGGTCGTGGTCGGGCGAGGTGGGGGCGGGGGATCCGTTGCGGCGCTGCCACTCGGCCCAGAGCAGGTCGATGAAGGCGTGGAAGCTGTAGTAGATCGGGTCCATCGACGCGGTGGACGGGTCCGCCATCAGGCCGCCGATGTAGTTGCCGTGCATGAAGTTGTGCGGGCCGGACTCCAGCCGCCCGAAGTCGCCTCCCGGGTGGGCCGCCGGGAAGCCGCCGAACTCGCCCTGGTCGGTCTCGGTGGTCACGATGTCCAGGGTGTCGGGCGGAAGTGCCGTGGCCACGGTGTTGCGGTCCTCGACGAGCCCGGGCAGCGAGAACGCGGCCGGGAACTTCCCCGTCGTCTCCGGGTGCAGCCAGTCCCAGTAGGGCAGCGTGACGTTCGCCGTGCGCGGGGGGTCGGACTCCTGCAGGAGCTTCTCGAAGTGGTACAGGTGCGAGCGGTGCCACGGCAGGAACAGGTCGTTGCCGTGCTCGCACGGGCCCACGAACATGTCGTTGTGCAGGGCGGCCTGGAAGTCGTACCCGGTCTCGTCGTCCGGGTTCGCGGCGGACCGTGCGCGCAGGATCCCGAGGGCGTGGACGTAGTCGTCCAGCTCGGTCGGGCTGAGGGAGTTGATGTCGCGTCGGCTCGTGGTCATGGGGTCACCTCCGTTGTGCGGCACACCGTATGCGCACGGGGTGATCGCCCTGGTGAGCCGTGCGGTGCGGCGCGCTCCGCGCCAGCCGACCGGCGTACCGCCCGGCGCCGGATCGTCCGCCCCGGCGCTCGGCGATGCGCCGGTCCGCGCCCCTGGCCGCGGCACCGCTATCGGTGGTGACATGTCCTCGACAAGCCCGCCGGATGGCACGCACGTGGGGGTGCGGCCCGTGACCGGTGGGCCGACGGAAGGAAATGCCCGTGACTGTACGCATGATGGCCGCCGGCGGTGCGGCGGTGGCAGCGCTGCTCGGCACCTCGCTCACCGGCGTCGGCGGCGAGGCCGCCGCGACCGGCTGGAGCACGCCGCCGCCGGACAAGATCGTCATCGACGTGGCCACCGTCAACGGGTCCGGCTGCCCGGCGGGTACCGCCGCCATCGCCGTCTCCCCGGACAACACGGCCTTCACCGTCACCTACAGCGACTACATCGCGCAGGTGGGCGTCGGGTCCAAGCCCACCGACTTCCGGAAGAACTGTCAGCTCAACCTGAACGTCCACGTCCCGCAGGGCTTCACCTACGCGATCGCCGCCGCCGACTACCGGGGCTACGCGCACCTGGAGCCGGGGGCGTCCGCCGTGCAGAAGGCGAACTACTACTTCCAGGGCTCGCCCCAGACCACCTCGCTCAGCCACAGGTTCACCGGGGCCATCGACGACAGCTGGCAGGCGACCGACAGCGTCGCCGTGACGGCGCTGGTCTGGGCGCCCTGCGGGGAGCTGCGCAACTTCAACATCAACACCGAACTCCGGGTCAACGCCGGCACCTCGGACCCGACCAGGACCACCAGCTTCATGACCATGGACTCCACCGACGGCAGCATCAACACCGTCTACCACCTCGCCTGGAGGCAGTGCCCCTGACGCCGGACGCGCACGGCCCGGCGGGCCGCTCCCCGACCTGCGCCGGGGGCGGCCCGCCGGGCCGGTGGTACGCGGTGTCAGCTCGCGCCGCCGCGCTCCCACCGGTAGAACTCGTGCGCCATGGCGTCCTTGGGCCCCCGCCAGGTGGCCGGGTCGTAGGCCTGGACGTAGGCGGTGAGCCGGTCGCTGACGTCCCGGAACTCCGGGTGCTCGACGACCCGGGCGACGGCCGGGCCCGGCGGGCGGTCCGCCTCGATCAGGTGCAGGTAGACGTCGCCGAACTGGAAGAGGCTGCGCCCCGTGACGCCGATCAGGTGCGGGAGTTCGCCCCGGTCGGACTCGGCGAACACCTCGGCGATGCCGCCGGCGGCGTCCGGCTTCATCCGGGCGACGATCAGTGCGCGGTGCATCCGGTTCAGACCTCCCCCGCCTGCTTCTCGACCTTCTCGCGGATCAGCTGCATCTGGACCCGCGAGTTGCGGTTGATGTGGTTCACCATGCCGTCGTCGTCGACCGGCGCGGTGGGCTTCATCGCGAAGTCCTGCACCCAGCGCATCCTGGTGCCGGCCGGGACCTCCGCGTACTCCCAGCGGATGTCCATGAACTCGAACGGCCCGGGCTCGACCCGGCGGGCGCGCACCGCGAGCGAGGCCCGGTCGGTGGTGCGCTCGGAGACCCAGCTCCACACCTGGCCGTTCTCGTCCGGGTGCATGGTCAGCCGGAACCGCACGCTGTCGCCGTCGCGCTGCAGCACCTCGACCGAGGCGTACTCGCTGAACAGCTGCGGCCAGTTCTCCAGGTCGTTGGTGACTTCCCAGACCAGGTCGAGCGGGGCGGCGATGACGATCTCGTTGTCCGTGTGTCCGGGCATCTCAGGCACCGGCCTTCGTGGCGAACGAGGAGTTCACCAGGTCGAGGAACTCGGCCGGCGTCTTCGCCGACTCCGCTCCGTTGGTGACCTTCACGCCGTGTCGGTTCTCCAGCTCGCCGACCACGCCGAGCAGACCGAGGGAGTCCACGCCGAAGTCGTCGAAGCTGGCGCCCGGGCGCTCCAGGTCGAGCGGGTCGATCACCACGCCGGCCCGCGCCTGGATCAGCGCGGCCAGTTCGGGGTGGCTGAGGGTGTTGCTCACGGGATGTTCCCTTCAGTTCGTTGCCAGAGCAGTGGTTCGGTCAGGCCCGGTCCCCGCGCCGGAGCACCAGCGCGGAGTTGGAGCCCATCAGCCCGCGGCTGAGCACCAGTGCGGTGCGCAGCTCGGCCGGGCGGGCGCGGCCGGTCACCAGGGCGAGGTCGTGGCAGACCTCGGTGACGTTGGGGGTGGGCGGTACCACGCCGTCCTCCATGGCGAGCACCGCGGCGGCGGTGTCCAGCAGGGGCGCGCCGCAGTACGCCCGCCCGGTGCCCGCCTTCGGGGCGGTCACCGGTACCCGCTCGGCGTACGGGCCCAGGGCGTCGGCCAGGGCCAGCGCCTCGGCGCGGTCGGCGGCCGGGACGCCGAGGGCGTCGGCGAAGACCACGTCGACCTCCTCCGGAGCGATCCGGGCCTGGTCGAGCGCGATCCGGACGGCGTTGGCCAGCCCCTCGCGGGACTCCTCCCAGCGGGAGGCGCCGGTGAACGTGGCGCCGTGCCCGGCCAGGTACGCCCGGACGGTCGCGCCGCGCCGGCGGGCCGTCTCCTCGTCCTCCAGCAGCAGCATCGCGCCGCCCTCGGCGGGGGCGAAGCCGTTGGCGGCGGCGGAGAACGGCAGGTAGGCCCGGTCCGGCCGGTCGTCGAGGCTGAGCTCGGGGTAGCCGAGCTGGCAGACCATCGAGTACGGCGCCAGCGGGGCCTCGGCCGCGCCGGCCACCACCGCGTCGGTGCCGCGCTCGATGGCCCGGGCGGCGTGCGCGAGGGCGTCCAGGCCGCCGGCCTCGTCGCTGGCGACCACCCCGCACGGGCCCTTGTAGCCGCCCCGGATCGAGACCTGGCCGGTGCTGGCCGCGTAGAACCACGCGATGGACTGGTAGGGCCCGACGAACTGTGGTCCCTGGCCCCAGAGTTGCTGCAGTTCGCGCTGGCCGAACTCGCCGCCGCCGGAGCCGGCCGCGGTCACCACGCCCACCCCGAACGGCTGGTCGGGGTCGGGAACGAACCCGGCGTCCGCCACCGCCAGGTCGGCGGCGGCCATCGCGTAGTGCGTGAAGCGGTCGGTCTGCACCAGGTAGCGGCTGTCGATCACGGACTGCGGGTCGAAGTCCCGTACCTGGCCCGCGACGCGCAGCGGAAAGTCCGCGCAGCCCTCGCGGGATATCCGGTCGAGGACGCTCACGCCCTGCCTGGTGGCCTTCCAGAAGGCGTCGGCCCCCACACCGTTCGGCGCGACCACGCCGAGGCCGGTGACCACCGCCCGGCGGCCCTGCTGACGTGACGTCATGGATCTCACCCCGTTCTGTTGAGCACGACGGCGGACTGGAATCCGCCGAATCCGCTGCCGACCGACAGGATGTGCCGGAGGGGCAGCTCGCGCGCGGTGCGCGGCACGTAGTCGAGATCGCACTCCGGGTCCGGAGTCTCGTAGTTGGCGGTCGGCGGTACCACGCCGTGGGCCAGTGCGAGGGTGCAGGCGACCACCTCGATCGCGCCGATCGCGCCGAGCGAGTGCCCGACCATCGACTTGATCGAGCTCATCGGCGTCCGGTACGCGTGCTCACCGAGCGAGCGCTTGACGGCCGCCGTCTCGTGCCGGTCGTTCTGTTTGGTGCCCGAGCCGTGCGCGTTGACGTAGTCGACCTCGGTGCGGTCCACCCGGGCGTGGGCGAGCGACTCGTCGATCGCCCGGGACATCTCCAGCCCCTCCTGGGTGAGGCCGGTCATGTGGTACGCGTTGCCGAAGGTCGCGAAGCCGCCGATCTCGCCGTAGATCCGGGCCCCGCGCCGCCGGGCGTGCTCCAGCTCCTCCAGCACCAGGACGGCGCCGCCCTCGCCGAGCACGAAGCCGTCGCGGTGGGCGTCGAAGGGGCGGGAGGCGTGCTCCGGGTCGTCGTTGCGTTCGCTGGTGGCCTTGATGGCGTCGAAGCAGGCGACGGTGATCGGTGAGATCGGCGAGTCGGAGGCGCCGGTGACGCAGATGTCGGCGCGCCCCTCCTCGACCGCCTGGAAGGCGTAGCCGATCGCGTCCAGTCCGGAGGTGCACCCGGTGGAGACGGTCTGCACCGGGCCGTGCGCACCGGTGCGCTCGGCGACCGCGGAAGCCAGCGTGCTGGGTGCGAAGGCGCGGTGCAGCTGCGGCTCGGCCCGTCGGTGGTCCACGTCCCAGCGCGCGCCGCCGGCGCTGACCAGGGCGTAGTCGTGCTCCAGCCGGGTGGTGCCGCCGACGGCGGTGCCGAGCGAGACGCCGATCCGCCACGGGTCCTCCGCGGCCAGGTCCAGGCCCGAGTCGGCGATCGCCTCGTCCGCCGCCACCATGGCGAACTGCACGTAGCGGTCGGCCCGTTGGACGTCCTCCGGGCTCAACCCGTGCGCCGCCGGGTCGAAGTCGCACTCGGCGGCGATCCGGGAGCGGAATCCGGTGGGATCGAAGAGCGTGATGCCCCTGGTCGCCGTCCGCCCGGAGGTGAGCAGTTGCCAGAAGGCCGGTACGCCCACGCCGCCGGGCGCGACCACACCGATCCCCGTGACGGCGACCCGCCGGGTCACGAAGCCACCTTGGCGTGTTCCGGCGGACCGGAGGTCACCGCTCCCTCGGTCTCCTCGGTGTCGACGTGGCCGAGCTCCGGGCGGGGGGCGAGCGGGCCGAGGTGGAAGACCATCCGGGCCTCGGTGTCGCCGACGTTGCGGAAGCGGTGGCGCATGTCGATCGGGATCATCAGGCCCTGGTCGGGCCGGAGCGAGTGGGTCACCCCGTCCAGGTCCACCTCCAGTTCGCCGGCGACGACGAAGACGAACTCCTCGGAGTACGGGTGATAGTGCTCGCCGATCCGCTCGCCGGGCTGCACGATGGCCAGGCCCATGAAGCCGCTGGTGGCGCCGCAGGTGGTCGGGGTGAGCATGGCGCGCAGGTCGCCGCCGCGCCGGCGGTTCTCCGGCGCCTCGTCGACGTGCACGATCCGTGGGTACTGCGTGGACATGGTTTCTTCCTTCGGGAGTCGGAGCCGGCGCAGGGCCGATGGTCGGTCAGGTGAGCTGCGAGCTGCGGTCGGTGACCGGGCTCATGGCGCGGGCGGCGAGGAGGGCGCTCAGGCCGGCGACGGTGCGCAGGTCGCCCTCGGCGCCGAGGTCCAGCAGCCGGCCGAGGACGGTGGCCTCGCGCTCGCCGGCCACGCCCAGGGCGACGGCCGGTTCGGCCTCGGCCGGGACCCGCAGGTCCACCAGGCGGACCACGACGTCCTCCCGGTGGAAGACGGTGGCGGCCGCGAGCGGGCCGGTCGGGTCGGCGGTGGCCAGGTTGTCGTGCTCGGCGAGCAGGGCGGCCACGGCCGCGCCGTTGCCCGGCTTGACGGGGTAGAGCACGGCGTGCCGGTGCAGCCGGCCGGAGGCCGGGGAGCCGGCGATCGCCTGGTGCTCGGCGGGCAGCGCCGCACGGGCGAAGAAGGCGCGTGCCGCCTGCGGGTCGCCGAGCTGGCGGGCCTCCTCCAGGTACGGGTTGATGGCCTCCTCGACCGCGCGGACCTCGGGCTGCATCGCCACGTGGCGCAGCGCGTCGCCCAGGTTGCCGACCACCTCGACGGCCCGGACCACCCGGTTGCCGTGCATGAAGAGGGAGGTGCGGCGCAGCTGGGTGGTCTCGTCCACCTCGGCCTTGGGGGAGGCGTATCCGGAGAGGATCCGGGCCACCTCGTGCTCGCTGCCGGGCTTGACGGTGAAGGTCAGGGCGTGCCGGACCACCCCGTCCGGGCCGGGCGCGGCCTGCGGCGGGCCGACGTGCCCGGCCGGCGCGGTGCGCGGCAGGCCGGGCGGCACGTCCACCGGCTTGCGGGTGCCGGTGGCGCCGGCCGCGGAGGTCTCCCGGAGGATGGAGTAGCGCAGCGAGCGGAAGGTGTCGCTGACGCAGCCGTGCATCGGCTTGACCATCTCGCGGTGGGCGGGGCTGTCCACCCACTTCAGGAAGGTCTCCTGGTCCTTCCACTCGCTGGTGATGAGCCACTGCCGCGGGTCGTTGATCGACTGGCAGAGCTGGTCGCTGACGTGGCCGGGGACCGAGGCCACCTGGTGGCGCAGCTTCTCGTACACGTCGAGGAAGCGCTGCTGGGCGCCGTCCTTGATCTCCAGCATCAGCATCACGCGCAGTCGGGTGTGCTGCTCGGAGTGCTGCTCGGCCTGCGGTTCGGACAGAGTCGTCATGATCCACTTTCTTGCTTCGGGCGCTGCCCGCGCCGGGCGGCTTCCGTCCGGACGGGCCCCGGCGGGGGGAGGGCGGTGCGGTGGCGGTCGGCCCGGGCGGGTGGGGGCCAGGCCTGAGGTCGATCGTGCGCGGACCCCACGAGTGGCGCGAGATATGCGGGCCATCCGGGCGACGAGGCGGCAGAAGGGACCCGCGGCGGGGGATGGAAGAGCGGGGCCGACGTGCGCGCGGGCCCCGCCGAGGGCGACGCCGAGCCCCGTAGCCGGGTCGCGAACCCCCGTACAGGCTGGAGCAATTGATGAATCCGAAGGTTGACGACCGGGTGCCGGTCCTGATCGTCGGCGGCTCGCTGGTCGGGCTGTCGGCCTCACTCTTCCTGGGCCGACTGGGTGTTAGACACCTGCTGGTCGAGAAGCACGCCGACACCTCGCGTCACCCGCGTGGCCGAGGCAACAACGTCCGCACGATGGAGCTCTACCGGGGGGCGGGGATCGAGACGGCGATCCGCGAGGCCGCCTCGGTGCTCGCCGCGAACCACGGCATCCTGCAGGCCCCCTCGCTGACCGGCGAGGAGCAGGAGTGGCTGTTCCGGGAGATCGACCCGGGCGGCCGGCTGGCCCGGTTCAGCCCCAGCTCCTGGTGCCTGTGCAGCCAGAACGACCTGGAGCCGGTCCTGCTGAAGGCCGCCCGCGAGCTCGGCGGCGAGCTGCGCTTCAGCACCGAGCTGGTCTCCTTCGAACAGGACGACGAGGGGGTGACGGCGCTGCTGCGCAGCCGGGAGACCGGCGAGGAGCGCACCGTCCGGGCCCAGTACCTGATCGCGGCGGACGGCCCGCGCAGCCCGGCCCGGGAGGCGCTGGGCATCGGCCAGAGCGGCAAGGGCGAGCTGTTCCACAACGTCAGCATCACCTTCCGGGCCAAGCGGCTGGCCGAGGTGGTGGGCGACCGGCACTTCATCGCCTGCTACCTGACCAACCCGGACGCCGACGGCGCGCTGCTGCCGGTGGACAACCACGAGGAGTGGGTCTTCCACGCGCCGTGGCACCCGGAGCACGGCGAGCCGCTGGAGGCGTTCACCGACGAGCGGTGCGTCCGGCACATCCGGGCCGCCGTCGGGGTGCCGGACCTTGAGGTGGAGGTCACCGGCAAGGCCCCCTGGCACGCGGCCGAGCGGGTGGCGACGCGGTACTCCGCCGGGCGGGTCTTCCTGGCCGGGGACTCCGCGCACGAGATGTCGCCGACCGGCGCGTTCGGCTCGAACACCGGCATCCAGGACTCCCACAACCTGGCCTGGAAGCTGGCCGCGGTGCTCTGCGGCTGGGCCGGACCGGGGCTGCTGGAGACGTACGGGCAGGAGCGCCGGCCGGTGGCGGAGGTGACCAGCGAGCGGGCCTCGGCGCGCTCCGCCGAGCACAGCCACCCCGGGTACGCGGTGGTGCCCGGGGTCGGGCGGCAGGCCGGGGTGCTGGCGGTGGCGCTCGGCTACCGCTACCCGGTGGGCGCGGTCGCCGGGGCGGACCCGGCCGGGCCGGTGGTGCCGGAGGCGTTCGAGTCCGGCGGCGAACCCGGCAGCCGGGCGCCGCACCAGTGGCTGCTGCGGGCGGGCGTCAAGCTCTCCACCCTCGACCTGTACGAGCAGGCGATGGTGCTGCTGACCGGCCCCGAGGGCACGGCCTGGCACCAGGGCGCCCGCCGGGCGGCCGACCGGCTGGCCGTGCCGCTGGACACCTACCGGATCGGCACCGGGGCGGAGGACGACCTGGCGCCCGAGCCCGGCGCGGACTTCGCCGAGCTGCACGGCCTCCGGCCGGGCGGCGCGGTGCTGGTCCGCCCGGACGGCTTCGTCGCCTGGCGCAGCGAGGACGCGGTGGCGGACCCGGAGGCGGCGGTGGAGGCGGCGCTGCGTACGGCGCTCAAGCTGTAGCCGCGAGCGGGCGGCGAACGCGGGGCGGGGGGGCGCGGCCGGGGGGGGTACCACCCCCCCGGCGCCCGCGGCGGCCCGGGCCCGGGCGGGGGCGGGGGGGCGCGGCG
>NZ_JBEPAA010000108.1:0-21478 GCF_040298365.1 Kitasatospora sp. NPDC001603 | reverse complement strand
GCCTTCCGCGCTCCGGCGAGCCTGGCGATCACCCTCTCCTCGTCCGCCTCCACAGCGGCCCGGGCCCGCAACAACCCCGGCACACCCCACCCCCTGCCGCACCAAATTCACCCCAACGGAGGCCATATACCCGCTACTTGGGGAATTCAGCAGTAGGTGAACCTATCTTCGGCCTGTTTGGGTCATCCGACTTCAGTCGGGGCTTCTACTGGCCCTTTCGTTGAGATTCCGATCGAAGGGCATTGAGATTCCATCTATCCACTTCCTGTCTTCTCTGGGGTTGCAGACCCTACCTAGAACGAGGGGTCATGAAACCCCTAGACCAGCAATGCGGACAGTTTCCGCGGTTTGGTCTCCTTCGAGCCCCCATCTGCTCAGGAGATACCCACCGCAAGCGGACCACAGCGGGTCAGATGTATCGATGCTGTGATGTCCGGGTGCGGTGTCAGCGGGATGCGGCTTCACCTCAGCGGTTGCATGAGCCGCAGGCGGGGCCGCGAGCTGTAGCGCTGGAGTGGACCCGTACCTCCAGTGACGGGTAGCCGCCTGCCCCGCGCCGCTACGGGGCCGTAGGCCACCCGGCCCGGTCCACCGCCACTGCGCCCCGTCCCGGCCACGCCCTGCCGTACCCCCGCCGCCCCGCCGCCGTGCTGCTCCGCCATCCTGCCGCCCCGGCCCGCTGCCCCGGTTCCGGGAGAGGAATGCCACCGCTCCCGCAGCACCGACTCCGGCAGGCGGTGCCGGGCGCACCCCGGGGGAGGGGCATCCACGGGGGTGCGCCACCGTCCCTGGGGGCCGTAGGCCGCCGGGCCCGCCCCACCACCGCGTCCGGCACCACCCCGTCCCGGCCGCGCCCGCTGTGTCCCCGCCAGGGGGCCGCAGGCCACCGCACGGCACCGGCCCGCCGCCTCCTGTTAGTTCTTATCCCAGTTGATGGAAGCAGTGGCTTCTGAGCTGGGGTTCCTTACCTTTCTTGAGAAGATTTCAGGGCCGTGATCAGGCGCCGGTAAGTCTCTGAGCTTGGGTGCTGCATGTTGGATGAGGAAGCATCAGGTTCGTTGAGAATCCATGCGTGTGACCCGGCTTGCCAAGGGTTGGCCGGCCGGGTGCTTCGGGCCGGTGCAGGGCTCGGATGTGTGGCTTGGAGTGTCGTCCTGGTGGCCCCTCGTTCGACGGCGGGCGAATGTTTGTGGACCTGGATAGACAGCCTCCCTGACAGGGACGCCACGCCAGGTGGAAGATTCCAGGAGCTGTCACCCTCTACAACGCGGGTAGCTGAGAGTGGCGGCGGTCCGGGGCGGAGTGGCGGTATTCAGTTCAGAGTCACGGTGCGTTTGAAGTGGTTGCCGATGTTCCAGTCGAGTGCCTTGTCGTGCTGTAGCCGGCCGACGACGATGCCGGGGGAGATGCCTGCTTCCCGGGCGAAGGCCTTCACCCGGTCGAGCGGTACGGGGCGGGCCCGCAGTTGCCGGTAGGCGGCGGCGTGCTGTGGGGGGAGCAGGGTGTTTGCGGCGAATTCGTTGGCTTCGTCCTCGGCGGGATCCGCGTTGGCCTCGGAGCGGAGGTTCTCGCTGTCGTCCATGAAGGTCAGGCGCTTGCCGTGCAGGAGGACGTGGCCGAGCTCGTGGAAGAAGCTGAACCAGAACTGGTCGTCCCTCTTGAAGCGGTCGCTGAGTGCCACCATGACCTTTTCCGGTGTGAGCCAGCGGGTTGCGCCGGAGACCCTGGTCTTGGGGGGCGCCGGGACGAAGACCACGGCGACGCCGGCTCCGGCGCAAAGGCGGGGGAGTTCTTCGATCCAGCTGTCCTGTCCGGTCAGGGTCAGTGCTCGTAGCGTGGGGAGAAGTGCGGCGAGTTCATGTTTGCTGTAGGGCAGCAGGTCGAGGTTCTTGGCCAGTTCGCGTGACTGGAGTTCGGCCTGGCGCAGCCAGACGGCGGTTGCGTACTCGGCCGCTGTGCCTTCGGTGGGTTCCTGCACGGTGGAGCGGCGGAACGCGGTGCGGTAGTTGCGCCAGACGTCCTCGGCGGTGTCGGGGTCGGCGACACCGAACCAGTCCAGCAGTTTGAGGAGGTTGGCGGGGGTCTTCTCGCGATTGGGGAGGACCTGGAGCTTCACCAGTTCGGCGAGAGGGAAGCGGCTGAGCCAGTCGACCCTCGAGGCCAGGGTTTTGCTCTCTTCCGCGCGGGCCTGCTGGGTGCGGTACGCGGCTTCCATCGAGTTCCACAGGGTAGCGGGCACGCCGGTGGTGCGTTCGAGCAGGAGCGCGGTGTCGGGGCTGAGCGCCGCGGTGCCCTTGATGACCTGGTTGATGTGCTTGGTGGACAGGCCGGTGCGACGGGCGAGGTCGGCCTGGGGGATACCGAGTTCGTCCAGGGTGTCCTGGAGGGTCTCCCCGGGATGGGGGACCGAGGTGGGCGCGTAGGCGAGCGGGTCGACACCGGGGGTCATCGAGGTGCCTCTCTTCGGACGACGGGAGGGGGCTCAGGCGGCGGCAGCGAACTGGACATCCGTGACGAGCAGGGAACGGACGGCCCATTCGACGAGGTGACCTTCGGCCATGGGCGGCGGATCGTCGCGAGGGCGCAGGTGCAGGTCGGCAGTGGAACCCAGAGCGACCAGCAGGCGGCCGTCGGCGTGTCCGCGCAGCCGGACCTGCGGAAGGCAGCGGAGCTCAGCCAGGTGGGCGGCGGCGGCGATCTCCGCCAGACGGCGCCGGAGCACCGGTGCGACGGCAGCGCCGAAGCGGTGCACGCGTATGGCGTCGTCGTTGCAGGACCGCGCCAGCTCGCTGTCGAGGAAGTAGATCTCCACCCGCACCCCAAGAATCACTTGCGTTTACCCATCGGGTTCATGGTACCGTCCTTCCCAAGATCGAGGAGTTTCGTAAACCTATTGGGTAAATGAAACTCTCCAGTCCGGCTATGCCCGGCACCGCCAACTCCACGGCCGGCCTGCCACGACCCTGTCCCGACATCAGCAAGGAGCAACCCTCATGACCGAGCCCACGGCGCTCCCCAGCCCGTCCGCCCGGCGGATCACCGTCTTCATCGACGGCAGCGAGTACGACACCGCGCACCACCGCGCCACCCCGGCCCAGCTGCGCAAGATCCCCAACCCGGACATCCCGACCGACAGGGCGATCTGGCTCGACATCCCCGACGCGCCCGACCGCCGGCTCGCGGAGGACGAGCCGGTCGACCTGCGGGACGGCATGCGCTTCTTCTCCGACCCCCAGCCCCTCACGATCTTCATCGACCGGCACCCCTACGAGGTCACCCGCAAGCGGATGACCGGCCAGGAGATCCGCGCCCTGTCGACGCCGCCGGTCTCCGACGACCGCGACCTGTGGCTCGACGTCGTCGACCAGCACGACCGCAAGATCGCCGCCGACGAGGTGGTCCGCCTGCGCGACGGCATGCGTTTCTTCACCGCCCCGGGCAGCATCAACCCGGGTGACGACGGGGGGCCGCGATGATGGACCTGCCCACAGAGGACCACACCGCCCTGCGCGAGGCGGGCTTCACCTACGACGTGTCCGAAGACGGCGGGATGCTCTGCATCCAGATCACCGACGTCCCGCTCCCCGAAGGCCTGAACGCCACGAAGGCGGACATCCTCCTGCGCCTGCACCCGCTCTACCCCGATGTCCCGCCGGACATGTGGTGGACCTCGCCCTCCCTGACCACGGCCGCGGGCGGCACGATCCCCGCGACCGAAGTCCACGAGACCCACCGCGGCCGGACCTGGCAGCGCTGGTCGCGCCACCTCCCGCCGTCCGCGTGGCAGCCCGGCACCGACAGCCTCAAGAGCTACCTCACGCTGCTGCGCGCAGAGCTGGCCATCGCAGGGGCCGCCGCGTGAATTGCACCACCCTCACCCTCACCACCGAGGTGGCCGACCGTCTCACCGCGATCGCAGCCCGCCCGGTCGAGAGCGCCGCGGTCCTCCTCACCCGGCGTGCCGTCCTGCCGGACGGATCCCTGCGCCTGCTCGGCGTCCGTCTCCTCGAAGTCCCTGACGATGCCTACCGCGAGCGTACCGACACCGCCCTCGGCATCTCCTCGGACGGCTACATGCCCGCCCTGCGCGAAGCCGAGCGCGCCGGAGCCACCGCGATCTGGGTCCACACCCACCCCGCGCCCGGCTCGGCCCCGCTCCCGAGCCGCCGCGACGCCGCCGTCGACGCGCAACTCGCCGCCGCCTTCCGCACCCGCACCGGCAGCGGGCTCTACGGAACCCTGATCGTCGCCCCGCACGAAGGCGGCATGACGTTCACCGGCCGCATCGAGGGCGAGCACCAGGCGGCCATCGACCGGATCTTCATCGCCGGGCCCACCTTCCGCCTCCTGCGCTCCTTCGACTCCGACACCCCGGACCTTCCCAGCCTCCACGACCGCCAGATCCGCGCCTTCGGCACCGAGATCCAGCGCGTCCTCGGAGAACTCCACATCGCCGTCGTCGGCGCCGGAGGAACCGGCTCAGCGGTCGCCGAACAACTCGTCCGCCTCGGAATCCGCCGGCTCACGCTGATCGACCCCGACACCCTCTCGACCAGCAACCTCACCCGCGTCTACGGCTCGACCCCCGCCGACGTCGGCCGCCCCAAGGTCCACGTCCTGGCCGACCACCTCACCCGCATCGCCGACGGCGTCACGGTCGAACCGGTGGTCGGAAGCGTGAGCCAGCGCAAGATCGCCCACCACGTCGTCGGCGCGGACGTCGTCTTCGGATGCACCGACGACGAAGCCGGCCGGATGCGGCTCTCCCGCTTCTCCCACGCCTACCTCACCCCGCTCATCGACTGCGGCGTCAAGATCACCGCCACCCCCCAGGGCCAGATCCACGACATCATCGGCCGCATCACCGTCCTCCACCCCGGCGCCGCCTGCCTGCTGTGCCGCGAACGGGTCACCCCCGCACTGGCAGCCGCCCAAGAACGAGCCGCCGCAGAACAGACCCAGCTGGCCAAGGAGGGCTACGCCCCGGCGCTGCCCGGCATCGAGCCCGCCGTCGTCGCCTACACCACGGCAACGGCCGCAGCCGCCATCGGCGAGCTTCTCGAACGGCTCGTCGGCTACGGACCGACCCCGCGTCCGAGCGAGACCCTGCTGCTCTTCCACGACCGCCGGACCTCCCTCAACCATCAGGAGCCCGTCCCGGGACACTACTGCGCCTCCGACGCCGTAGCCGGCTACGGAGACACGAAGCGCTACTGGGGTCTGAGTTGGGCGGCCTGAGAACGCTCACCCGCTGGATCCGTTCCTGGAGAATACGACGGCGGTGGCAGGTCGGTGAGGTCGTCATCAGCATTCACGACCTTCCCCGGCGGATCCCCCGCAGGACAGCCGTGCTGGTGGCCAACGGACAGATCATGAAGTGGCTCGCCTTCGATTGTCCGTGCAAAGAAGGCCATCGGGTGCTGCTCAACCTGAACCCGAGCATCCTCCCCAACTGGACCGTGAAAGCCTCCGAGCCGCTCACGGTGTCTCCCAGCATCGACGAACTGCGCGGAGACAAGCGCTGCCACTACTTCATTAGGTACGGGCACATCGACTGGACCTGAGCTCTCCCCTGAGCACCGGTCCGGAGCTGCCAGGCTCCGAACCGGCGGCCGGAGCTCTATCAGGTCCCCCACACCCCCGGGACCTCCAGCCGCCCGAACTGCTCGGCGGCCAACCTGAGCTGCTTCATCCCATTGCTGACCCACGAAAGGAAACAGACCCGTGCAGCACGTCAACAGCTTCCGCGCCTTCCTGCGGGAGACCGTCAACCTCAGCAAGGCCAAGCTCGACATCCTCGACAGCCGAGTCGAGTCCGTCTACCAGGCACTTCAGGACGACGCCGAACTCGGCCCCTTGATTCTCGGCAAGGAGCCCCAGGGATCGTGGGCGCACCACACCATCATCAACCCCGTCGGCGACAAGGAGTTCGACGCCGACTTCATGCTCCATCTCACCGAGGTGCCGGAGTGGGCCGACAGCCCGAAGACCTACATCGACAAGGTCTACGGTGCCCTCCACCGGCACAGCGTGTACGGGAAGATGCCTCACACCCGCAAATGCCGCTGCGTGCAGTTGAAGTACGCCAACTCGATGCACGTCGACATCGTCCCTCACCTGTTCCTCGCGGACGGCCGGGAGGTGATCGTCAACCGCGACGGCAACTGCTGGGAGGAGACCAACCCCGAAGGCTTCACCGCCTGGATGAGGGAGAAGGACAACATCGCCGAAGGCAACCTCCGCAAGGTCGTCCGGCTGATGAAGTTCCTGCGGGACCACAAGGGCTCATTCACCGGAACCCGGTCCATCATCCTCACCACCCTGCTCGGCGAACGCGTCAGCCAGGCCACGGCCCTGGCCCACCCCGGCTGCTACGGCAACGTGCCCACCGCGCTGCTGACCATCGTCGAGGACCTCGACCTCTGGCTGCAGGCCCACCCTGACAAGCCCTCCATCGCCGACCCCTCCGGTTCCGGGGCCACCTTCGACCACCGCTGGGACCAGGCCACCTACAACTACTTCCGCGCCCGCATCCACACCCACGCCCAGGAGATCCGCGCCGCCTACGACGAACAGGACCCGGACAGGAGCGTGAGGTTGTGGCGGAACCTGTTCGGAGACTCCTTCCCCTCCCTGCCGGGCACCTCCTCGTCGTCGACGGCTTCGAAGTTCGCCGCCGCGACGCTGCTCACCACAGCCGCACGCCCCGGGCGCGCGGGATGACCAAGCGCAGGCACCGCCCGGGGGACCCCAACGACTGGCAGCGCCGACAGTTGGCCGAGCTCAGGACGCTCGCGGACGAGCACTTCGGGGAGGTGCGGATGCCCGGCAGGCCCCGCACCACCCCCGGCGGCCACGTGGCTGTCACGGTCCACCTCCGCACCGCGGACATTGCGCACTCGCCGGGTGGCCTGCGTCTGGCCGACACCGAGGAGTTCCTGCTCGTCCTTCCGCCCGAGCCTCTGGCCCCGCCCGAAGTGCTGACCCTGGACTACCGCTTCGCCGGCGCCCCTCATGTCCTGCAGGGAAACCGCCTGTGCCTCTACCTCGACCCGGCCCGTGAATGGGACCCCTGGGCGGGCATCACGCCCGTCGTGAACCGCCTGTGGCAGTGGCTCACCGACGCGGCGGCCGGGAAGTTCGACGCCGACACCGCGCTCTACCACGCCGTCGGCGGCGTCCTCCACAGCACGCCCGGCACTCCCACCGTCGTCGTGCGCGAGCCGGTGGCACCCGGCCGCGCCGCCGTCAGCTGGCTCACCCCTCGCACCATCCACCGCCTCGATCTGACCAGCCGCCCCCAGGACGACGGCAGCCACCGGACCCCGGTCCTTACGCTGGATCGCTCGCTGCCACTGGGAGCGGGCGACACTCTGGCGGACCTGCTGGCCTCCCTCGACCGCGCCCCCGCCGCAACGCCCCGCCCGGAAACGGAGCCCGGCCCCGTCGCCCGAGCCCTGCTGACAGCGTTGGCCGCCAGCGCCCTGCGCAACCCCGAAGGCACCGCGCAGCACTTCGTCCTGGCAGTCCCGCACCCCGCGACGCCCCGCTCGCCCCTGTTCCTTCTCGCTGGGCGCCTGCCGTCCGGCCCGAGCGACCTGCTGCGCCGACTCGCCGACCGCGTGACGCCACGCCACCTGAACAACCTTCCTGCCGAGTTGAGCGGCGCCGCCATCGAATGGTGCTACCTCTCCGACGAACGCCCGGCCGTCACCATCCGCCGCGACGCACACCGTCCTGTCCGAGCCTTCGAAGGACTCCACGTCCACGTCTGGGGATGCGGCGGTATCGGCTCGTGGGCCGCCGAGCTGATGGTCCGCGCGGGAGTCTCCCGCCTCACCCTCAGCGACTTTGCGCGGGTCACCGGCGGCCTACTCGTGCGGCAGAACTACGCCGAGGAACAGATCGGCATGCCGAAGGCCCACGCCCTGGCCCAGCGCCTGGCCGGCATCCGGGACGACGTCGCCATCGACGTGGCCCCGCAGCCCCCCTCGCCCGAACTCCTGGAGGCGGCGGACCACGCCGACCTCGTCCTCGACGCCACCGTCAGCGTGAGCGTCGGCCGCTTCCTCGACCAACTCGCACAGCGCCCGCAATGCAGAGCCGTACTGGCCCAGTTGGCCGTGGACACCCGCAGCGCTTCCCTCGGAATCCTCACCCTCGTCGCCCCCGGCACCGCCAGCGTCCCCAGCGTGGTCGACCAGACCGTCGGCCGGCGTGTCCTGGCCGCACCGGACCTCGAGCCCTACCACTGCCTGTGGACCGAACCGGCGCCCGGGGACGAGCTCCGGCCGGTCCGCGGCTGCTCCGTGCCCACCTTCCACGGCTCCGCCGCGGACCTCATGGCGACGACCGCCGCTCTGGTCAACCTATTGGGCGTGCAGATGCGCCACCCGGTCTCCGGGACCCACCTGTGCGCCCAGCCCCACACCGGAGTCGACCCCGCGCACCGGTTCATCGCCCACGAGGAGTCGGCGCGGCAGGGAGGGTGAACCGGTGCGCCGTGCCGCATCAGCCGGTGGCCGGGCCGACCTCCAGAGTGGGCACATACTGCCCCGCGAGTCTTTCGTAGATGACCAGTTGGGGGTGTACCTGCGGATGGTGCGTGCGGCCCAGCGTCACCGCTGCGGACATGGGGAGGGCTGGCAGGACGTGGAGGCGCCGCAGAGTGCTCGCCTCGGTCTCCAAGCTTGCCAGGAAGCCCCGCATGGCGGTTTCCAGCGACTGTAAGGAAGCCTGTCGCCGCAGGATGTCCGGGTGCGTCGGCGCGCCGACCGGGCTGAGCTCGTAACGACGCAGAGCGGCGAGGTCGGCCGGGATCTCATACCCGGCTATCGTGCCGGAGACGTTCATGACCACCACAGCCTCGTCCTCAGCCGGAACGTCCTGGTCCACGCGCACCGTGAACTCCGTCGCCGGGCCCGTATCCGCCGGCCAGGTCCACGACTGCCCGATGCGGTGGCGCTGGTACACATCCGTCGGCACGGTGTCGTCCAGCCTGGACCCCAGGTGCACGAGCAGAGGAAGGCGTGCGAACCCGAAGACGCTGACGTGCCGCACGGTGTCGCGGTCGACGCCTGCTTTCAGCTGGTTCTTGATCACTTCGTCGATGGCCCTGGCCGCGTACTGGTAGTAGCTGCGACTGCTGACGGCGGCGGACTGCGCGCTCTGGGATGGGGCGCAGTTCTCGCCGGGTATGCCACGCAGGTCGACCTCTACCCCATGGCGAGAGTAGGACTCGAGGAACAACGGGAAACGGGAGCGTGCAGTCACGGCGTCCGCGGCAGCATCCCGCGACAGCTCCACGGCCTTCCCATGGACCGACCCCACCACCCGGACCACCGTGGTGGTGCGGTCCGGCCCCAGCCCCGTTACGTGCCGGATGCGGTCCTCGTGCTCCAGCTTCAACCGGCGTAGACGCTCGACGGTGAAGACGTTCAGGGCGCCCTGTGCATCGATCTCGGCGTGCTCGTCGGCGCACAGCAGCATCAGGTTGTCCGCGCTGTCCCGCAGATCGGGATTCAGCGGATGCTCGCCCCGTGGCGACCGGGCGTCAGTGCTCTGCCCGACGATGTGTGCCATCTCGCCCAGATTCAGTGTGCGCGATGACAAGGGCCCTTCCAGCAGGTAGGCGTTGCACAGCGCGCACCGCCCCCCGCTGCGAACCCACACTTCCAGCCGGTCCCGGGCGGGAAGAGCCTTCCTCCGGTGTGCCGAGCGACCCCCACTCAACTCTGCCGCCTCCGCCGTCCCTGTGCTCGTCAGGCTCGACAATAGGCGATAACTACATTCCTATCGTACGAAGTTGACAGTAGGCGCACCATGATGATCCGGCGAAGGCGAGGACTGCGGCGCGGGACCGTCTCTACAGGGCTTCGCGTTCCGCCGTGAGTAGGTCGAGGTACTGGGCGGCGTCGTGGATGACGTCCAGGGTGATGGCCTCGGTGCGGTCGAGGATGGCCAGTTGGCCGGCCATGCCGAGGAGCGGGGCGAGGTGCTCCATGAGGCCGTCCGTGATGCGGTAGAGCTCCTCCTGGTGCTCCAGCAGGCTGCCCGGCCGGTGGTGCCGCAGTCTCAGCCGCCCGTCGAGGGTGAGAAGGGTGCTGACCCATTCGTCGGGATGTTCCGAGCAGCGGGGCGGCAGTCGGTTGACCCAGAGGGTGGGAACGGACCGCTGCCGAAGGGAGGCGGTTTCGGCGGGGCGCCGAAGGGAGCTGAAGCGTGCGGTGCGGGCTTCCCGGAGGATGTCGCTGGAGCCGATGCCGCTCCAGAGGACGGTCAGGCCCAGTTCGTCGGCCAGGCAGTCGAAGTGGTCGAAGGTCGACTGGAGGTCTTCCGCCCGCAGCCGGTCGATTCCGTCGACGAGGCAGATCTCGGTGCGGGCGTGACGCATGACGTGGAGGGCGGGGCCGGTGAAGTCCTTCATGCGCTGGACGGGGCGCTGATCGGTGTCCGGCCGGTAGAGGTCCCAGCCGAGGAAGACCGCCAGGGCCGCGGACCAGTCGGCCGCGGAGCCGGGGTCGGGCGGGGTGTTGATGCACACCACGGGGATCCGCCTGTCGTCGATGCCGCGGAGCTTCTCGAGCCGCCCCTGGTGGGCCAGGCCGATCTGGTGGAGCAGGGTGCGTTTGCCGGTGCCGCGGCAGTCGCTGTCGATGGCCACGTGCGGGTAGAGGGGCCGGCCGTCCGGGCCGCGGCGCAGCAGCCGCCGTGCAAGCTTCAGGCCTCTGGCGATGTCGGTGGTCTCCACGAGACCGAGGTGCGCGTGGTAGCGAACGCGCGGGTCGTCCTCGTCGACGGGGGAGGGGCTGTCGGCCGGTGGGATCGGGGGAGGAGCGGGCCGGTGACGCACGCGGGCGCGCCATCCCGGCAACGTCGTCGGGGCGGCGGGTGCCAGCAGCGCTTGAGCGGCGGGTCCGCCACCACTTTGGGGTTCGCGTACCGGAGTCTTCAACGGCTGTCTCCTCGGGGTCCGCCGCCGGGCTCGTCGCCGAACCGCCCGTCCGTTGCCGGCCGATCGGTGTCGCTGTCCTCCTGAACGGGGCCGGGGCCGGTGCCAGGGTCGCGGTCGGTGGTCTGCGCGGTGCCGGGATCGGCCGCGGGAGGGTGGAAGCCCGGAAGGGATGCCAGGAACTCGTCCAGGCTCAGGTCGGCCTTGCCCCGGACGCGCTCCGGGGTGTCGAAGAGGTCCTCGGCGGGGCGGTCGAGGGAGCGGAACGGGCGGACGGAGGCCGGGTCCAGGGGCGGCATGTCGTTACTGGAGGGGGTACGGGCAGCGGGCAGCGCAGGACGGGTCGTGGCGGCTGTAGGGGCGGCGGGGGTCGCCGCCGGGGCCGGCGAAGGGCCGGCGGCCGCGGTGCGCAGGAGCTGGTCGGCGGCGCGGGCGATGGCGACCTCGTTGCGCCGGTCGCCGCCGGCCGCGAGATGGACACGCAAGCCCTCCTCCCGCGTCTCCTCGGTCCACTGGTCGGCCAGCAGCCGCCGGTGGATGAAGGGCACCTCGGTCCACGGGTCGAGGCCCGCCTCGGTCCGGTGGTCGAAGAGCCAGGCGACCTCCGGGTGGTTGGGGGAGTAGCGGACCTCCCAGCGTCCCTGCTGTGCGGTGATCCCGGAGGACCCGCGGAAGGGGTCCAGCCTTCCCCTGTCCAGGTTGTAGGTGCGGTTGTTGATCTGGAAGCCCTTGCGGCCGACCCGGACCCAGACGGCCGGCAGCAGTTTGCGCTCCTCCTGCGCGGTAAGCGCGACGGCCCGGTAGCCGCGCAGGGAGACCAGAGCCGCATACATCTGATTGGGGGTCAGGCGGAGTCCGGGGGTGAAGGGGCTGCGCAGTGCGCCGTGCGGGGTCTGCTGCCAGCGGAGGACCACCCACTGCTCGAACAGGTCCTGCAGCTGGGAGATCGTCCACAACGGCTGCTTGCGGACGCGCTTGCCGCGCAGGTCCAGGCGGTGATGGGTGTAGGAGGCCAGGTACTGGCTGAAGCCGGTCTTCACGGCCCGCATCGCGCGTTCGACGATCGCCTTGTCGACGGCGGTGCGCAGCCGGGCTTCGCGCACCTCGATGCCCAGGCTGTGGCAGGCCCGGGCGAAGTCCGCGGAGATGTAGGGCGAGCCGTGGTCGATGACCAGCGTTTCGGGTTTGATGACGGGCCGTGCCGCGGAGCCGGCGAAGCGGGCATCGGCGGCCAGGAGGTCCTCGAAAGGCAGGTCGGAGCCTTCCATGAACGTCTCGGGAGCCCAGCCCGGCCGGGCGGGCAGCGGGGCGGTGGCCTGGGCGAGGACCTGCATGGTGTCGAAGGAACGGGTGGCCCGTCCGCCGGCCCATCGTCCAGTTCTGCCGGTGGTGCCGATGCGCTTGGGCACGATCAGGCAGCCGATGACGCTGCGGGTGGCCACGTCGATCGCGATGGTCAGCTCCACCGAGATGGCCCGGCCGCTGTCGTCGAGGACGAGGACGTCCAGGCCGGTGGTGTCGATCTGGACCAGTTCCCCCGGCCACCGGGCCAACGTCGCCCGTCGGGAGCCGCGCCGCTCTGCGGCAGTGGCGGATCCCGCCCTGCGGCGGGCCGCGGCCGCGTGCGCGCCCTGCGCGGTGACGCCCAGCCGTTCCATCAGCCGGTAGAGCGTCGCCGGACTGTTCACCAGGCCGCGTGCTGTCTTCGGGTCGGCCAGGAGATCGGCGTAACGGGCCTTGACGGTCCGCTCGACCCGGCCGATGAGCCTCGACAGGGTCCCCGGTGACTGCCCTCTGCCACGTTCCTCGTCCAGGATCTCCCACACGATGTCGACCACGCGCGCATCGACGCGCCCGTGCGGGGTCGCGGTGCGTAGCCCGCGCCTGTCGACCAGGCCCATCAGACCGTCCTTGCGCCAGGCGGCGCACTTGCGTTCGACGGTGGCCGGCGACACCGGTGTCCCGTCCTGGGTGAGCTGTTCGGCCTTGGCCTGGTACCGCTGACGCAGGGTGCGGTGCTGCGGGTCGAAGGCGGGCCGGGGCTCGGTGGTGGCGGGGACATGCGGGGCCTGCTGGTGCAGGACCTCCATGACGTGCTTCTCCCACGCGAGGGCCGCTGTGCGCAGCGCCTGCGGCAAGGCGTGGAACTCGCCGGAGCGGGCGGCAAGTGTGCTGCGCGGCGCGGCCCGGTCGAGTACGGCGAAGTCGGCGGCGGCGGTCACCGCCGTCTGCAGGATGACCAGCGGTTCCGCGTGGCCCGCCGCCGTGACGGCGTCCAGGAACAGACGGGGCCCGTGGAAGGCGGTGACTCGCCAGGCGGATCCGCGGAAGCGGATCGTGTCGCCGAGCGCGATGCTGTCGGCGACTGCGGGTGCCGCACCGTCGGAGGACCGCCCCGGCGTGCTCACCCCCTCTCCCCGGAGGCGGTCCAGGCGGTCGAGGCCGGGGTGAGGAGCGCGTCGGTGTCGATGTGCAGCCGGTCGGCCCAGATGAGGTGGTAGGCGAGGTCGATTCCCTGGGCCTGGGGCAGGCCAGCCGCGCGTACCCCGGAGCGGATGGTCCGCGGCGAGGAGAACTGCTCCGCCAGAAGATCGTCCTGTCCCTGCGGCAACCAGCGCGGATTACGGGCGGCGTAGAGCAGGCTGAGGTTGTCCAGTTCCACGCCGGTGGGCGGCTGCATCACCCGCACCTGCCAGCCGGCCGCCTCCGCCGCCGCGGCCAGCACCTCCTGCTCCCACTGCCATCCGTCGCCCGGCTCTTCCGGCTGCACGCGGATCACCTCCCGCCGGCCGGCCCGAACCGCTACGAACGCGGGCCGAAGGGTGTGACCGCGCCCGTCGCAGCTCCACCGCAGTTCCATCGGTCCTGCGCTGCGAAGCCCCACCGACGGATCGCGGTCCAACACCATCCCGCAGTGCTGCTGGCGCAGAGAGCCGCATGCCAGAGGCTGGTCGGTGGAGCTCGCCCACGCGTTGGTGACGAAGGACTTCCGCCCCGGGTAGGCCACCGGGGGGTGCACCGGTGCCAGCTCCTCGAACGGGACCTCGGCCGCGTCCGCGACCGGGATCGCGCGGCGCCGCCCGAACCGGTCGAGGAAGGCGACGGTGATCTCCGCCGCGCTGACCGGGGCTTCTCGCACGCCCAACTCCCTGCAGGATGCCTCGGCGACCGCCTCGCGCGAGTCCCCCGCGCAGCATCCCGCGCCGAGCCTGGCCCCAGCGGCCGTTTCCGGCTTCCAGTACCCGATCGTGGACCTACTGGACACCAGTACGAGTCGGAGAGCTTCGGGGCGGGCTGCTCAGACGACGCAGGACGGGTCGCTCCACTCCCACGGCAGGCAGCTGCTCGTCGCCTCCCCGTCACCGCGATGGACCAACGCCGTGACCGGCTGCCGGTCGCGCCGACCGGCGCCGACCGTGACGGCCTGCGCCCCGGCGCACCGATGATGCCGATCCAGCCACTCCGCTACCGGGACCCGCCACTCCTGCGCGGGCAGCATCAGCGAGCCCGCCAACTCGGCCAGCTCACCCACTAGACGGGACTCGGCTGCAGCCCACGGCCCGCCGGGCAGGGCGGCGCGCTGCCGCTCGTAACGCAGCAGCGCCTGTGCCACCTGCACCGCCTCCGGATACACCACAAGCCACGCCGTCTCGGTGTCCCTTCCCGCGAGCCCGGCCCGCTCGGCCCGCTCGACCCACTGCTGCACCTCAGGGGAACGACGCCACCACCAGCCGGCAACGGCGAAGGCATCGGCAACGAGGGCCGCCCCGGGGGGCCCGAACCGCCGCTCGAGACACCCCCGCACACGGTGGGCCCGAACCGATTCCGGAACCCCGGCCAGATCCACCCCGCCCGGCCCGCGCTCGTACACGTAGCTGAAACGGCCGTGCCGCTCGCAGACCCGCCACCGCTCTGGCCAGACCTGCCACACCTCGCCCCAGCCCCCGCCCCGTGCCGCCGCGTACAGTCCACAGGCCGGCACCAGGTAGCGCTCCAGCGGCCGCCACGGCCACTCCCACCGTGCCTGCTCACCGGGCAGGAGATGCACCTCCCGTAGATGAGGAAGAGCCCACCGAAGCCGCGCCGCAGGCATCGCGAGCATCCGGGCGAGCCGGTCCGCCGCCGGCCGGCTCAGGAACACCTCCGCCAGATGCGGCCGCAGAGCCTGCTGCATCACTCCGTCGCCCAGTTCGTTCAGAAGGAACTCGACCCCCACCCCCTGCACACCGGCCACCCGCCACAGAAACGAGCAGTTCGACTCGTCGGCCACGAAACGCAGAGGCAGGCGCGGCAGGCTCCCCACCCACATCCCGACCCCCCTCAACGCCCCTGCAGGACACCCGCGCCGGTGCACCACGGGTCTGCCGGTGAACCCGCTCAACGGCACGACCACCGCCCGGCAGCAACACACCGTGTCCCCTGCATAGACGGCGCTCCGTCCCGGGCGGAGCCACTTCGGAGAAGGTTCAGCCCACCGGGTGAGCGTTCCTCCGAGACGCTCACACGCGGCGGCCCGGCCAGCATCCTGGCTGCGAAGCCGTTTCCCCGGCCCCGGGAGCCGTTCCGTGCTGTACGACCCACCTGTCCAACGCCTCACCAGCGAACTGTGGACACGCCAGCGTGAAGCGGCGGACTGCGTCCTCAACGCCTTCGCGATGGGCCACAGGCGGCAGCAGGTCCACATGGCGTGCGGCACCGGGAAGACCCACCTGGCCGTCCACATCGCACACGAACTCGCCGCCGGAAGCCGCAGCCTGACCGTCCTGCCCACCCTGGAACTGCTCAACCAGACCGCCCGAGTCTGGTACACCTCCGGCAGGCCGGGCCACTACATCGGCGTCTGCTCCGACGAGCAGACCAGCGAACCCTCCCTGGGCGGTGTGCTCACCATGACGGGCGACGCCGAACACCTGGCCGGCCTCGCGCGCAGCGCGGACGGGCCCGTCAGCGTCTTCGCCACCTACGCCTCACTGCCCAAGATCGCGGAAGCTCACCGGCGCCACATGCTGCCCCGCTGGGACATCGCGGTGATCGACGAAGCCCACCGCACCGCGGGCGCCCGCAACAAGCCCTGGGGTGCCATCCACGACGACGACGCCGTCCCCGCCCGCCACCGGCTCTACCTCACCGCCACCCCGCGCATCTGGGACGTCAGGCGAGGCATCACCGTCGAGCCCGTCGCCTCCATGGACGACATCGCCCTCTTCGGCCCCGTCGCCTACCGCTACTCGCTGGCCCAAGCCATTCAGGAAGGGCGCCTCGCCGACTACCGCATCGTGGCACCCGAGATCCACCATCCCGACCTCCGCGCCTACCTGGCCGGACGCAAGCGCGCCCGAACCCCGCAAGCCGACGCCATGCGCGTCGCCGCCGCCCAACTGGCCCTGCTCAAAGCACGTGAAGACCACGGCATCCGCCGCGCCGTGGTGTTCAGCCGCAGCATCGCCCAGAGCGAGGCCTTTGCCGAGACCCTGCCCGAGACCGCCGCCAGCGTTCCAGGACACCACGCCGACGACCTCTGGGTCGCCAGCATCCACTCCCGCCACAACCGGCGCGAACGCCGTGAGCGCCTGACCCGATTCGCGCAACCACCACACCCGGGCGCCACCGGCCGACCGGCCGACCTCAGAGTGCTGTGCAACGTCCGCCTGTGCGTCGAAGGAGTCGACTTCCCGCTGGCCGACGCCGTCCTGTTCGCCGACCCCAAACAGAGCACGGTCGAGATCTTCCAGGCCATCGGCCGCGCGCTGCGCCTGGGACCCGACGCGGACAAGGTCGCCACGCTCGTCATCCCCGTGCTCTTCGGCCCCGGCCAACGAGCCGAGGAGGCCACGTTCGGCACACCGTACCACCTGCTGCACCAGGTCATGATCGCCCTCAAGGCGTACGACGAACACTACTTCTACCGCCTCCCGAAGAGCGGAACACAGCTGTTCCTGCCCGCGTCCGCCGCGGCCTCCGTCGTCCGCCCCGAGCGGGCAGCGAGATCGCTCCGCACTTGATGCTGCGCGTCATGGATCCCGAACCCGACGTCTGGGAGATCGGGATGGCCAACACCCAGCTCTTCTTCGACACCCACGGCCACGTGAACGTCCCGAGCAACCACATCGCCCCCGACGGCTTCCACCTCGGCTGCTGGCTCGGATACCAGCGCGCCCTCAAGGCCGCGGGCGACCTCTCCGCGACCCGTGCCGCGGCACTGGCCACCTGCAACATGGCCTGGGCGCATCCCAAGGACAGCACCGAGACCTATCTGGAAGCCGCCCAGGCCTACGCCGCACAGCACGGACACCTGCTCCCGGAACCCGGGGAGACCTACCGGGGGCGGCCGCTGGGCCAGTGGCTCGCCGAGCAACGGCGCCAGGGCGACGCAGACACCCTCCCGGGGCCCTACCGGCGTGCCCTGAAAGACATCGACCCGTGGTGGAACCCCGCCTGGCCCGAGGCCTGGCAGCGCATGTGCTCCCGCGCGCGTACCCGCAGCACCGGGCTGACCCTCTCACCGGGGCCCCTGCCGCGCCGCGCCAACGCGCTCACCCGATGGCTGGACCAGCAGTTCGACACGTTCCCCGAACTCGCCAAGGAACAGCAGGTGCAACTGGCCGCGCTGCCGCTTCACGACAATCCACTCGCCATAGGGCTGCGCCGCCCGCACGGCAGTCGGAGCACCACTCACGCCCAGGGCCTCCGCGCCGCCCGGCGCTTCTATCGAGAGCACCGACACCTGCGTGTCCCCGCCGGCCACGTCGACGAACACCTCGGCACCCGGTTTCCCCTCGGCCAGTGGGTCAGCGACCTGCGCACGATGGCCACGGCCGGCGGCCTCGGCACTGAGGAGACCGCCTCCGTCGAGGCCCTGGGCATGCAATGGACCATCCCGGCGGAGACGGAGGACGCCCAGGAGGCCGCCCCCGAGAACCTCATCGGGATCCGTGCCGGCAACGAGCAGAACCGGGTACGGCGGGAAGGACCCGACCCCGCCGACCACCCCACCAGACGCCTGTGGATGACGTGCCACGAGCGCCTACCCGCCGATTTCCCCGACCTCCTGCTCTACGGCGGCGGGCGCCAGCTGATCGACATGCCGGCCGGAGCGGGGAAGACCCTGGTGGCCTCGGTGACGGCCGACCGGACACAGGGCCGAGCCTGCCTGGTACTCGGACCCGACCCCGCCTACCTCCAGGCCGTGGTCAAGACCTGGCGCCTGGTCCGCCACCGATCAGTCGCAGGCATCAACCTCCACCCCACGCGCTCCGGCAGGAAAGACCCCCGGCTCACCAGCGCGACCCAGCTGGCCGACTGGATGGCCCAGCACGCCTCGGAAGTCCTCGTCGTGGCCCGCTACCAGGACGCCGAACTCATCGCCCAGTGCCACCGCGACCACCGACTGGCCCCATGGGACCACCTTGTCGTCGAGGACGCCCACCGCACAGCCGAGGGCAGCATCGGGCCGGACCACCCACACGCCCCAATCCACTACGACGACGGCATCGTCGCCTACAACCGCCTCTACCTGACGGCAACACCCCGCATCCCCCACGAAATCCCGACCGGCGGCAAAGCCGGGTGCTCCTGGACCGTCGACATGCCCGCCCAAGAAATCTTCGGAACTCACCAGCGACGTGTGGAGCGTCGGGAACTCGTCGACCAGAACCTGCTCAGCCCCTACCAGGTGATCCGCACCAGGGTCCCCGAAACGCCGACGGACCCCTGGCGAGCCCAGGTACTCGGCCTCGCCCATGTCATCGAGCAGCACTCGCTGCGCCGTGTGGTGGCCGTACTCGAGAACCCGAAGGAAGCACAGTCATTCGCGTCTCGACTGGCCTGGCGGATGCTCGACGCCAATATCCTCATCCCCTCGCAGGGCACCTCGCGGCGCAGGCATGACCAGCCTGTCATCTGGTGCCAGACCGCGGGGCGTCCCATGCCTTCCGACCTCGACGCCATCGCGCTCCCCTCCGACTCCTACACCACGATGGGCCTGGTCGACACGCTTGCGCCCCTCATGGGCCAACACGCAGAGCGAGCCCCGCAGACGATGATCATCGTGCCCGAACCCTTCGACCTCCCGGCAGGCGCGGGAGCGAGGCGCCCAGCGGTCATGCGCCGTATCGCCGCGGCCCTCTGGGCCCACGACCCCACAGGAGCACTCGCGACACGCCGGGAGCCGACCGGACTTCGAGCACCATGAACCGGGGGGCAGACACACCCGGCCGCCCGTCGTGCTGCGGAACCCGAGCACCGGCACCAGCCGGGTCTCCGAGTCCGGAAGAGAACTGGAAGCCGGGCCGGAACGAGGAGTGACCCGCCGGGGCGAGATGCCGGACCGAGCGGGCCGGCGCGCGGGCTTCGGGTGGCCAACGTTCGGGAGGTTGATCGTGCTCCGGCCCGCTGAGCCCACCTGCTCACCCGAAAGCCTGAACCCAGGCGAAACGGTCCGAGGAGAGAGATCGCCCGCACAATCCTGGGACCATGACGAATCGCCCCGGGAACATCTGGTCCGGCGTCAGCATCGCCGTCACCCACACCGGTCTGACAGTGCCCGGTGCCCTGGAGGCCAGGCACCACGACAGAACAGCCGTCATCACACGCAATCAGGTGCGCGCTGTCACCCTGGTGCTGTCCGGCCACGATCCGGCCACGACCGCTGCCGTCCAGGAACGCTTTGGCTGGCCGGTGTGGGAGGCACCCGCGGTTCCCGTACAGGACCAGGACTGGAAGGCCGTCTTCCACTCGGCCGACCGCACCTTCGAAGGCTTCTACAACGAGTCCGCGCAGAGCACAGACCCGAAGACCGTTCGCCTGCCGCGGCCGACCCGCCTCACCGACGAGATGTGGCAGATGCTCGAGAGGACCGGCGGCGCAGTGATGTGCATCGGCCTGGAAGGCGCCCCGACACTGCAGGACATCGCCTCCGCAATCCGACAGTGCCAGTTCCACGCGGCCGTGGTCGAAGCCCTGGTCCGATGAACTGCCACAGGCCGCACCACCTATCAGCGGCCACACCGTCCCCGCGGTCGCAAGAGAACGGTCGGCTGGTCGAAGGTTCGCAGGCCCACCGCGCGACAGGCGGCGCGAGTACCTCGAGGCGGAACAGGCGCGCGAGGTCGCCGAGGCCGCCGTTCGCGCCGGGATGCACCTGAACGACGTCGAGCAAGGCCGCAGCGGGACCGCCGGCCGCGCCACGGACCTGTTGACCGGCCACCATGGCGCGGCCGTCGGGGGGGGAGAGAAGGCGCCGAATCGTCAAAGCGGCGGTGTGCACAGCAGCAGGCCGGCCCCTGCGGGCCGCCAGCGATCGAGCAGCCCTGCCGCGCCGAGCCCGGCCAGGATCGCCTCGAACGCTTCCGGGGACCCCAGCCCGCACGCCCGTGCGGCGCTGTCCGGATCGAGGAGGAACGGCACCCCGGGCCCCTCCTGCCACGCCGCCACCATCAGAGCGGCGAGCCGCGTGCGGGCACTGGAGTCCACCAGCCTGCGATCGGCGAGACCCCGAAGCGCCCACTGGCCCGCGCGCAGCCGCCCGGGGCGCCCGGTGAGCTCGGGAAGGAACGCCGCGGGTCCGGTCCGCACCCGGGGGAGATAGTGCAGCCAGCCGGCCGCCTGGAGCTCCGCGAGGGCGGCCGGGCCATGGATCCGAAGCGCCTTGAGCAGACCGGGCGGCAGCGGTGACAGACCCGACGGCCGGACCCGCAGCGTGCAGATCACGGCGAGCAGCCGGGCCTCGGGCCCCACCGAGGGTTCCAGTGAGGCGGAGGTGTAGGTAAGTGCGGCCCGGGCCGCGAGCCGCTGCTGCCCGGGCGATGCCGCCTCACCGCCGCCCCGGCGCTTGGGCCCGGACCGGTGTTCGTCGTGATGGAGGGGAGACGGGAGGGCGGGGGAGCGGACCGGGACTTCGGCGGCTCCTCGGATCGTGCGGGCGCACCCCTCGCAGATATCGGCGAGGTACCACGAATGTTCGTTCCGGCGGCGGAGGAGCGCCAGGACGATGAGACCGGTGCAGCCGCGGGTCTGCCGGTGCCACGGGCAGCCGGCCGTACGGCAGCAGCAGCTGCGCAGGTGGGCCGGGAGCCGCTCACTCGACGCGTGCCCGGACAGATGCGCGACCACCGTCTCGCGTACGGCTTCCGGAGTGGCCGGTAGCCGCGCGTGACGCCCGCACCATGGTGATCCGCAGAGCCATGAGCGGCGCTGTGGATCGATCGCCACCGACCACACGCCGACGGCCGGAGCACCGCCCCCCTGCATCGACTGTGCCGCCCTTTCCTCCGCCCGCCATCACACGCTCCTCGGTGCGCCCGGCCGTCTGCCCGGGAAGGAGCGGCGGCCACCCTATGGGCTGTTCAAGGTTCGGATCTTGCTGCGGTTCGATGGTGGGCTGGTGTCTCTGGTAGAACTCCGTGCTGTGGCGCGTTTTGACGTGACGGATGCAGAGTGGGCCTTGATCGAACCGCATGTGCCGGTGGCTGCCACCGGGCCGTTGCCGCGGCGGGTGAGGGACCAGTTCAACGGGGTGTTGTGGCGGTT